>NZ_JAGGLG010000041.1 GCF_017874315.1 Symbiobacterium terraclitae
TGCGGACTGTTCTTAGGCTACAGTGCCAAGTGAAACGAGCAAAGGCACAGGGGGGACTTGAACCCCCTAGTCACGTAGACTGCGAGGCGTACCAGTACAAGACCCCGGGGGAGGGAACCCCCGGGGTTACCGTTTCGACAGATGCCCGACAGCATCTCTGCCTCGTAGGCGGCGCAAACCCGCTCCCTCTAGTTTCATTCTGTTAAATGAATAGAGGGTAGACCTTTTGCCTACGGTAAGTGCATGTATGTTGTACGAATATTTATCAACAGCGAGCTGTGGATACTGTGGGTAAGTCGCCGCACCCTGTGGAAACATCGGTGGACTGACCCCGTCAACGAGGCGGCAGATAGTCCAGCGGGTTGACGGGCCGGTCGTCCACGATGACCTCGAAGTGCAGGTGCGGGCCGGTGGAGTAGCCGGTCGAACCCACCCGCGCGATGGCCTGTCCCTGCGCGACCCGCTCGCCGGCCTCCACCAGGAGTTCGGAGGCGTGCGCGTAGAGCGTCCGGCTGCCGTCATCGTGGCCGATGACCACCGTCAGTCCGTAGCCCTCCACCTCGCCGGCCAGCCAGACGACGCCGTCCCGGCTGGCCCGGATCTCGTCGCCGTGGTTGGCCGCGAGGTCGATGCCGTTGTGGTGGCGTCCCCAGCGGGGGCCGAAGTGCGAACTGACGGGGGCCAGGACCGGCCAGATATATGTCCCCTCCAGCCCGGTCGGGCCCTCTCCCCCCGGCAGCAGGAGCAGCTGGCCGGGGCGGATCAGGTCCGAGGCGAGGCCGTTGTGCGACTGGAGCGCGGCGACGGTCACCCCGTAGCGCCGGGCGATGGCGAAGAGCGTCTCGCCCTCCGCCACCCGGTGCACCCGCGCCTGCCGCCCGCCGCCGCGGGCCGTGACCACAGCCTCGGCCGCCCGCCGCCACCGTGCGGCGTTGCCCTCGCCCCTCGTCACCGCCCCGCCCGGTGCGCCGGTCAGGAGCCCGCTCCGGGCCGGCGGGTTGCCCTCGGGGGGCGGCGAGCCCCCGCCGGGGGTCGGCGGGCCCCCGGAAGGGGCGGACTTCGCCCGCACCGCCTGGTGCCAGCCCAGGAATCCCGCGCCAAGGATCAGGCAGAACACCAGAAGCCCCGCCACGAAGGCCTGCCACGTCGCCGGCGCCACAGCCTCAGGCGCCAGTCCCCGCGCAAGGCCCGCCCGCAGGGTTCCCCTGCGCGCCCGCGCCGACGCCGACCGTGCTGAGCCGAACCGTTCCATGTGTGCCAACCCCGGCCCACCCCCATCCCTTACGGGACAGGTCTATTCGGAGCGCCGGGATGTTATGTCTCACTTGCCGGTGCGCGCCGACCGGTACCAGGAAGGCTTGCGGTCCAGCTGGTGGGTGGCCTCGATGAAGCGCACCGTCCCGGTCTGGCCCCGCAGGGCGATGGAATGGGTCTTCGCCCGGTTCTGCCCGAAGTAGCGCACGCCGCGCAGCAGCTCGCCGTCGGTGATGCCCGTGGCGGCGAAGAACACGTCCTCGCCCTTCACCATGTCGTCCAGCAACAGCACCTGCTGCGGGTCGCTGAGGCCCATGGCCTGGCAGCGGGCGTACTCCTGCTCGTTGCTGGGCTTCAGCCGGGCCTGCATGTCGCCCCCCAGGCACTTGAGCGCCGCCGCGGCCAGCACGCCCTCCGGCGCGCCGCCGATGCCCAGCAGGATGTCCACGCCCGTCTCCTCAATCGCCGCGGCCACTGCCGGGGCCACGTCGCCGTCGGAGATCAGCTTGATGCGGGCGCCGGCCTCGCGGCACTCCCGGATCATCTCCCGGTGCCGGTCCCGGTCCAGGATCACCACCGTCAGGTCGCTCACGTCCTTGCCCTTGGCCCGGGCCACCCACTTCAGGTTGGCGGTGAGCGATGCGGTGATGTCGATGCAGCCCCGCGCCGCGGGACCCACCGCGATCTTCTCCATATACATGTCCGGTGCATGCAGAAGGTGGCCCCGCGGCGCCACGGCCACCACCGCAATGGCGCCGTTCAGACCCTTGGCCACCAGGTTGGTCCCCTCCACGGGGTCCACAGCCACGTCGGCGGCGATGCCGCCTGCGCCCACCTGCTCGCCGATGTAGAGCATCGGTGCCTCGTCCAGCTCACCCTCGCCGATCACTACCACGCCTTCGATGTTCACCGTGTCGAAACCGGCTCGCATCGCGTCCACCGCCAGCTGATCGGCCAGCTCCTTGTCGCCGCGACCCATCCACCGCGCACAGGACAGGGCCGCCGCCTCGGTTACCCGGACCAGTTCCATCGCCAGTTCCCTATCCACCGCGCATCCTCCCCTCACGTGAGCAGCAGCGATCAACATTGCCATTCTACCCTGAGGGTCGGATACGCCGTTATAGATTCTGTCACGTCTCCGAATCGAGGGGGTTTATCAGTGACGGAACCCCGCCAGGGCTCACCCATGGTGAACCGGCGGGGTTCCCCTTCATCTGTGAGTCAACACCGTGCTCCGGGCGGCCCCGGTGGACAGCCCCGGGGCCTCTTAGACCTTGCCGCGGGCGGCCTCCCAATCCTTCAGGAAGCGCTCAATGCCGGAGTCGGTGAGCGGGTGCTTCAGCATCTGGTGGAAGACCTTCGGCGGGATGGTGGCGATGTGGGCACCGGCCTTGGCGCTCTCCACCACCTGGCCGGGGGTGCGGATCGAGGCGGCGATGATCTCCGTGTCGATGCCGTGCAGGTCGAAGATCTCGGCGATGTCGCGGATCAGCTGGATGCCGTCGGTGGAGATGTCGTCCAGCCGGCCCACGAAGGGCGAAACGAAGGCCGCACCGGCCCGGGCGCAGAGCAGGGCCTGGTTCGGGCTGAAAATCAGGGTCATGTTGCAGCGCACGCCCTTGGCGCTGAGCCGCGTGCAGGCCTTCAGGCCTTCGGCCGTCATCGGCAGCTTGATCACGATGTTCTTGTGCAGCTCGTAGTACTGCTTGGCCTCCTCGACCATGTCGTCGGCCTGCAGGCTGACCACCTCGGCGCTGATGGGACCATCGACGATCTCGATGATCTCACGCAGCACCTGCATGAAATCGCGCCCTTCCTTGGCGACCAGGGACGGGTTGGTGGTGACACCGCTCAGCACGCCCCACGAGGCCACCTCACGGATGTCGGCCACGTTGGCGGTATCGATGAACAGCTTCATGCAGACGCTCCTCTCTGGCGCAGCTTCGATCCGAGGAACAGGTTACCACAGTGCGGGCGCCGCGAAAAGGGCCGGGGGTCCCCCCCAGCCCCGACTCCCGCTGCTTCACTTCTTCCGCCTGCCGCCGTGCGACGACCGGTCGCCGCCGATCTCGAGGTGCGTGGCGCACAGCAGCAGGTCCAGGTCACGCTCGGTCGCGGCCGGAACCGACCGCTGCCGCCCGCAGGCCGAGCAGGTGAGCTCCAGCCGGTCCGGGAAGACGTCCACCCCGATCTCCCGGCTGCCGCAGCGGCACCGCAGGTGGCCGTCGGCATTCAGCTCCTGCACCTGGCTCAGCACCTGGTACATGATGGCCGGCTCGTCGAAGAAGTCGTCGAACGCCCCATCGTCCATGATGCGCTCCAGGTCGCTCAGGCCGGGCCGTACGTAGCTCACCACGGCCTCTTCGCTGCCCATCACGCCCAGCTGCAGGTCCGTCTCCGCGCAGGCGATCTGCTTCAGGTTCGGGTCCCAGAACCGCTCGGGGCTGAAGTGGCGGACGTGGGTGCCGTCGCAGAGGTAGCACGGGATCTGCACCCAGACCTGCCGGCGCCGCACCCCCACCGTGAGCAGGTGGCGGCCGCAGGTGCACAGGATGCGCCGCGGGTCGCCGTGCTTCAGGGTGAACCGGGAGAGCTCCGTCAGCTCCAGCTGCCCGCACTGCGGGCAGCGCAGCGCCACGGTCACGCTGGTCGTAATGAGCACGGACGCCACCCCCCATCGGTGCCACGCAGAACCCTACACAGTACTCATCATTTGCCTCTAAGACGTTCGCTGGCCTAAGCCTAATATCCTTCTGGCATCATCCGGCGTGGCCACCGCGCGGCCAAGCTCGTTCGCAATCCGGACGATGCGCTCGACGAGCATCACGTTGGTCGCCGGCACGCCGCGCGTGTAGTAGATGTTGTCCTCGAGCCCCACCCGCACGTGACCGCCCATCGCGATGGCGACCGTGGTCAGGGGCAGCTGCGCCCGGCCGATTCCCGCCACCGACCAGGTGCAGCCCGGGGGCAGCGACTCGCTCATGTGCACCAGGTTGCGCACCGTGGGGGCGATGCCGCCGGGCACGCCCATCACGAAGTCGAAGTGCAGCGGCAGCGCCAGGATGCCCCGCTTCACCAGGGCCAGGGCGTTGGCGATGTGCCCCACGTCGAAGCACTCGATCTCGGGCACCACGCCGTGGTCCCGCATCGTGCGGGCGAACTGCTCGATCAGGTCGGGGGGATTGCTGAACACGCCGTCGCCGAAGTTGACGGTGCCGGTGGTGAGGCTCGCCATCTCGGGCCGCAGCGTCACCGGCGCGAGCCGCTCCTCGGCGGTCATGCCCACCGCCCCGCCGGTGGAGACCTGCACGATCAGGTCGGTGCGGGCGCGGATCGCCGAGAGGATCCCGGCGTAGACCCCGGCGTCCTGCGTCGGGGTGCCGTCGGGAAGGCGCCCGTGCACGTGAACCATGGCCGCGCCGGCCTGCCGGCAACGGACCGCGTCCTCCGCCAGCTCCTCGGCCGTATACGGGATGTGCGGGTTCTTCGCACGGGTCACCTCGGCGCCGTTGAGCGCCACGGTGATGATCAGCTTCTCCACGGCGCTACCCCCTCTTGTGTTCGCCGGACTCGGCGGTCCCCGAACCGGCGGCCTCGTGGACGGAGCCCGGCCCGCGCTGGAACTGCTTGGGCACGACACAGGTGCCCGATGCCTCGGCCACCAGGATCGGCTCGGGCAGCACCCTCGCCCGGGAGGGCTGTTCGGGGGTCGGGTCGGCGGCGATGACCTTCCAGGCCTGGAACGTCATCGCCCGGGAGGTGTTCCCCACCCGGGTGATTCGCCCCCGCACCTCCAGGAAGTCGCCGGCGAAGACGGGTGCCTTGAAGACCACCGAGTCGTAGGCGACGAAGAGCCCCTCGTCGCCGTCGTGCCGGATGAGCAGCTCGGTCGCCACGTCGCCGAAGAGGCCCATCACCCGGGCCCCGTCCACCAGGTTGCCGCCGTAGTGGGCGTCGTGGGCCGACATGCGGACTCGCAGGGTCGCTTCCATCGTCAACCGTCCCTCCTCAGGCGCGTGCGCGCCCCAGTGTCACAGCTCGGGACCGGAACCTACCGCAGCAGCCAGCCGGCCCTGCTCCGCCACGCCTCGTGCTCCGTCGCCGGCTCGGTGCCCGCGGGATGGCTGAGCCAGACCTGCTGCACCGGCAGCGGGAACTCGGCCGAGTAGAACTGGTACCCCGGCAGGTCTGCCTCCACCCGAAGGGTATGCACTGTAGAAGTAGGCTTCACCGCGACGGTCACGCGCCCCTGCCGGCTCCGGTAGCGCCGCCCGTCGACGGTGACCACGCCGTCCACCGGCGCGCCGCTGGCGGCGTCCTGCAGTTCCAGCACCACCGTGCCCGCCTGGTTCAGCTGCAGGCGTGAGACCAGGGGCGTCACCTTCAACTCCGCCAGGCCCACCGACACCTCCAGCGGCAGCCAGGCCACGGAGTCGCCGGTCTCCTCGTCGAGCAGGATGACGTACCCGTGGTAGCGGCCCGGAGTGGCCGGCGTGTAGAAGGTGAGGGGCACCTCCCACCGGGCGCCCCGCTCCCGCCGGTCGACCTCGTCGCGTGCTCCGATCCCGAAGGCCTCCACGGCCACGAGGCGCCGGTACTGGTACTGCAGGTCGCGGGGAACCGGCCCGTCGTGCTGCACAAACACGTGGTAGAACCCGGCCTGCACGTTCTGCAGCTCGATCACCAGCCCGTCCCGGTTGGTTCCGGTCGCCTGCCAGTAGGGGTGCCAGCCGCGCTCCCGGTCGTACCGGTACAGCCAGAGGTGCACCTGCGCGCTCGCAGGCAGGACGTTGGCGATCTCCAAGCGCAGCCGGGCGACGCTGGCGGAAAGCGTAAACTCGTCGATGCGGCCGGCCTGACGCACCACGCGCCACGGCACGCTCAGGCTCTCCTCCGTCAGGCCGTAGGCCAGGGCCCGGCCCGTGAAGGGCAGGCCCGGGTTCGTCACCCTCAGGCCGACCTCCACCCTGGCGTTGGCGGGCAGCGGCAGGCGGAGCGGCAGCGCCGCGACCCGAGAGCCCGACTCCACCTGCACCTGGTACTCGGCCTCCGAACCGGCCGCCCCCTCCCGCGGCAGGGCCACCACGACGACCTCCCACACGCCGGCGACCGGGTCCTGCGTCTGGAAGAGGGCGGAGAGGCCCTGCGCCCGGTAGCCGATCTCGTCCGAGCGGTAGACCAGGTAGCCGTCGGGGCGGAAGACCTGAAGCTGCACCGCGCCGAGGGGCCGGCCGTCGGGACCGGTGCTGACCCGGGTCGCGATCGACAGCTGCGACGTGCCCGGCGCCACCTCGACGAAGTAGCGGCGGTAGCGGGCGTCGGACAGCCGGTCGGTGCGCTGGTAAGAGGAGCCGCTGGCGGTAATCAACGGCCGGACGTAGGTGACGGGGATCCGCAAGCTGGGGATCTCCTGGCTCGGATCCGTGATGATGATGTACGCGCTGTGCACGCCCGGGGCTGCGGGCGGATCGATCGTGAGGTTGACCGTGCGGCTCTGCCCCGCGGGGATGACCGCCGCGCGCAGCGCCGGGGTCACCCAGGGCGCCGTGCTGGCGATCTGCACCTGCACCGCCCGGTCAGTCGGGTTGACCAGTACGAACGCGTCGCTGCCGGGGATGTAGGAGCGGGCGAGCAGCCCCTCCCCGCCGCCGGCCATCTGGGCGGTCAGCCCCGGCACCGGCCGGAGCCGGCCCAGCGCGGCGTACGCCGCGGGGACGTCCAGCAGGCCGCTTCCCTGCTCGTAGGCCTCCAGCCCCGCCAGGCTGCGGGCGCCCGACTCCATCGCCCGCTTCAGGCTGCTGCCGTCCCGCGGCAGCCCGTCGCGGCCGGCGGCCTGCAGCATGAGCGCAGCCGCCCCGGAGACGTGGGGGGCGGCGATGGAGGTGCCCACCGCGGTGGTGTAGCCCTCGGGGTGCAGCCAGCGCGGCGAAGGCGCCGGGCTCCCGCCGGGGGCGACCAGGCTGGGAATGTAGGCGCCGTCGGCCCGGGGCCCCATGCCCGACCGCCACCAGACGGTCTCGCCGGCCACCTGGTAGCCGTAGTCGCGCAGCCACATCTCGGGCGAGTAGTAGGCACCCACGGTCAGCAGTTCATTGGCCCCGCCCACCGTGGTGCCGCTGGAGAGCCCGGGGCCCGAGTTGTCGGCCGCCAGCACGATCAGGACACCGTAGGTCTTCGCCACCTGCGAGAGCCAGGCGGAGGCCTGCGTGTCGTAGCTGGCGGATACGGCCAGGCCGCCGAGGCTGACGTTGATCACCTGCGCCCCGCGCTGGGCGGCGTACGCAATCGCCTCGCGCACGGCGAACCAGTTGCCGTTGTCCTGCGACGTGAGGACCTTCAGGGCCATCAGCTGTGCGCCCGGGGCGGCCCCCACCAGCCGACTCTCGCCGTACGCCGCGGCCACACCCGCCACCTGCGTCCCGTGGCCCAGGCTGTCGAAGCCGAACTGCACCGAGCCGCCTGCGGGGTCGATGTCGGCCACCACGAAGCCCAGCTGCCGCTCGGCAGCGGCGCCGCTGCGGTACCGTCCCAGGCGCGCCCATTCGCCACCCTCCCGGAAGACCGTCAGCGGGGTCTCGTCCCGGAAGTCGCCGTCGTTGTCCACGTCCACGTAGACCTGCGTGAACAGGCCCGGCACCTCCGGGTCCAGCAGGAGCACGCCGAAGCGGTCGGTCTGGAAACCGTTGCGGTCCAGGTCGCGGTTGATCAGCCCGGGCACCTTGGATTCGTCCCAGTAGCCGAAGCGGGCCGTGCCGCCCGCCGAGCGCGCGGCGGGGAGGGTGAAGACGCGGCCGTCCGGGGCGGTGTAAACCTCGCCCCACGGGACCGGCCGGTCGGTGATCACGCGGCCTTCACCCGTGAAGTCCTTCCAGTCCACCAGCTTCGGCCGCCCGTCCGGGGTCGTCCGCAGGTCGGGATGGCTGGGATCAATGCCCGAGTCGATCACGGCAATGGTGACGCCGCTGCCGTCCACCCCCTCGGCGGCGCGGAAGGCGGAGATGCCGGCAGCAGCCAGGTTGACCGCCATCCGTCCGCCCGGCTCCGCGGCTCCGGTGTTGCTCGGGGGTGGCAGCGCCGGCTTGGGGGTGGCCACCGGGTCGTCGGTCTCCGGCGCGACCACGGCGCCGGAGGCGGGTTCGGCCTCGGGACCGGGCAGCGCCCCTGCGGCCATTTCCACCTCCGGGGCCGGCGCCAGCCCGCCCGGGTAGACCGCAATGTCGTCCATCCCGGCCCCGGAGGCGTCCGGCGCGAGGTCACCGCCGGCCGGGTCGGCCCCGGAGAGCTGCCCGGCCGACGGCGGCAGGGCGCTGAACAGGCTGGTCAGAAGGAGCAGCAGGGCGAGCCGTGCCGCCCATCGCCTCGGTTGCTGCATCGGCTCACCTCACGATCTCCACATAGGTAATACGCCCGTCGGCATCCAGGGCGAGGGCCACGTGATCGCCCTCGCTGATCGCGTACGGTCCCACCGGCTGGCCGTCCAGCACCACGATGGCATCTTCCGCCAGGTCGTAGGACGTGAACTCCTCGCCGTCCTCGAGCCAGATGCGGTCGTCCTCCACCAGCGCCACGGCGCCGCTGACGTCGGCGCGCACGGCGTCGACGTAGCGGATCGCCCCGGTCAGGGCGTCGAGCGCCAGGTAGGTGGGCCCGTCGCCCAGGGCGTCAGCCAGCGCGGCCGGCCTCCCGTTGACGAAGGTGAGGGCGCCGGGCTGCACGGCGAGCACGCGGGGCTCCCCCGCTTCGGGCTTGACGGTCACCCGCCCGTCGCCCGCCGGCTCCAGCCCTTCGGCCAGCATGTCAACGTACCAGGCCTCGACGAACCGGACCTGGCCTGCGTCGTTCAGGATCAGCCAGACCTGGTCCGGCACCTGCAGCGCCGGGGGCGAGACCCGCCGGCCGCCGCGCAGGATGGCGGCGTCCACCGCCAGGCTGAACGGGTGCTCCTCGCCGAAGGCGGTGCGCACCACGCCCTCGCCCTCGCGGGGGTCGAAGGCCACGAGGGTGCCCTCCAGGTCGAAGAGCAGGCCCTTCCGGTCGAGGAGGCGCGCGACGAGGACCGCACCCTCCGCCCGGGTGACGGTCGCCGCCGGGCGGAAGAACCCCTGGTCGTCGCCGGCGATCAGCCCGGCCTCCGCGGCCGCGGCGACGGCGCCGACGGCCCACGCGGGAATCTGGCCGGCGTCGCGGTAGGAGAGGCGCGCTGCGTGCAGCACTGCGGCCCGCTGCTCGAGGCCCGCCGCCCGCACCAGCAGCACCGTGAGCTGGGCGCGCGTGAGCGGCTCATCGGGGCCGAACCGGCCGTCGGGGTATCCCTCGGCGAGGCCGAGTTCCCAGAGGAGCTCCACGTACCCCAGATCCGGATGGCCCTGCGGCACGTCGGTGAACCGGGCCGGCGCGCCCTGTACCCGGGCGGCATCCTCCCCGTAGCCGAGGCCGGTCACGATCATGCGGGCCCACTCGGCCCGCGTGAGCGGGTCGTCGGGCCGGAACCGGCCCGACCGGTCGCCGGAGACGATGCCCCGGGCCTCCAGCGCGGTCAGGAAGGCGGCCGACCAGTGGCCGACCACATCGGAGAGGTATGCCATGGCGCCGGTCGGCACCATGAGCAGCAGCAGAAGGACGGTGGCGACACGCGATGCCGCTTTGCGCATAGTTCCACTCACCAGGGCGGGACGCCGCCGGCGCCCCTGGTTTTCGGCAGGCGGCCTGAGTCCGCCCGACTTATTGGACGCGTCAACATGCCAAAAAGGTTTCAGCGCAACGGACCGGGCGGAACCCGATCCGTTGCGCTTCGCATTCGGGATCGTGTCAGTGCTTCGCAGTCAGTTGTGCGATGGCGGCTTCCAGCTGCAGGTCGGGCCAGTCGGCGGCCTTCAGCTTGGCGGCCACGGCCGCATTCAGCCTGTCAAGGTACACGCTGTCCACCATCGGCACGTCGTTCAGGCCGTTGTCCCGGGCGAACTGGCGCACCGCCCAGGCGGTCTGCCCCTTGAAGTACCCGTCCAGGTCCGTGCGGTAGCCCAGGAAGGTCAGCCGCCGCTGGAGCCCCAGCACGTCCAGCCCCACGTGACCATTGGTCAGCACCCGGTCCGAGGTGAGGGGCGTCGCCAGGTCAGGATCGGGCCGGTAGGGCTCCACCACCACGTCGGGGGTGAGGCCCACGCCGTGCACCCGCCGCTGCTTCCCCGTGAGGTACTCCGCCGTGGTCACCTTGACGGCCGCACCGTCCGGCAGCTCGATCAGCTCCTGGACCGTGCCCTTGCCGAAGGTCTGCGTGCCCACCAGCACGCCGGCCTCGTAGTCCTGGATCGCCCCGGCGAGGATCTCCGCGGCGGAGGCGGTGAACCCGCTCACCAGGACCGCCGTGGGCAGGCCGATAGGTTGCCCCTCGCTCAGGAAGACCCACTGGCCGGCCTTCCTCATCTCGTACATGATCGGCTCGCCCTCGGGCACGAACGCCTCGGCGATCTCCAGGGCGGACGCGACCCAGCCCCCGCTGTTCGAACGAAGGTCCAGCACGAGGCTGGTGGCGCCCGCCTCCTTCAGCGCGGCGACCGCCGCGTAGAACTCCTCCGCGGCCTGGTCGCCGAAGCCGGAGAGCTCCAGGTAGCCCACGCCCCCGTCCAGCATGCGGTAGTCGACCTGCGGGATGTGGATGACTGCGCGGGTGATCGTGACGTTGAACCGGCGCCCCTCAGCGGGCCGCTCGATGGTCAGCTCGACGTCCGTGCCGGGTTCGCCCCGCACCAGCCGCTGCATCTTCTCGATGGGCTCGCCCACCAGGTTGACGCCGTCGGCCGCGATGACCCGGTCGCCCGGCTGGAGGCCGGCCTCGGCGGCAGGGCTGCCCTTGATGGGCTGCGTGATGACGATGTACCCGTCCACCTCCTCAAGGTAGACGCCGATGCCCGTCAGGGTTCCGTCGAGGCTCTCCAGGAACGCCTTGTACTCGGCCGGTTCGAAGTACTCGGTGTAGGGGTCGCCCAGCGCCTCCAGGCCGCCCTGGATCGCGCCCTCGATGAAAGCATCCAGATCCGCGCCGTTGACATGGGCGCGCTCCACCACGTGGTATACGGACCACAGCTGCGCGTAGGCGTCTGCCCACTCACCCGCCTCCGCCGCATGCGCCGGCCCGCTCCACGGGCCCGCGATCAGGCAGAGTGCCAGGAAGGTCGCCGCAACGGTTCGCCACACCCCCGCCAAGGAAAAGACCCCCTCACTGTCTGCTGGGCACGCCCTCCAGCGCCTCGGCCTCCTCGTACGCCGTGTCCGGCCGCTGCCCGCGCACGAGGATTGCGTTCACGAAGTGGGCTGCCTGCCTTTCATTCCATTCCGCCTGATGGAAGATTAATCCTCCCCCGACGACAGGCAGGCTGATCCCAACTTTTTCCTTTCCGGTGGCGGGGTCGATCACGCGCAGCAGGCCGTCGCTGAGCGCGAACTGCACCTTGTCGCCGCTATAGCGCTTCGCCACGGTGTAGAGCTTCTCGGCGTCGGCCCGCTTGAGGCGTGCGGCGGTCTGCCCGAACGGGGCCGGCGGCACGATCCCCGCCTTGAGCCGCTTGTCCTCCCAGACGCGGTAGTAGCGCACCCCACCCCGCATCCAGGTGTAGAAGCAGTAGCGCGCCGGGTCCAGCCCCTGGTCGGTCAGCCGCTTGCGGGCCTCGTCCAGCGACTCCACAGTGAACAACTGCTCCGCCTCGTCGTACTGCCGGACCTCCTGTGAGTCAATCTTGCGAAGGGAACGGCGCACGAGGTTGCATCCCCCTTCCGAAGAGTTCGTGTTGTCCCGTTCCTGCAAAATCGTTCAATACACGCTCATTATCTCTAGAAATGGATGAAAAGTAAACTATCTAGAGTTATGCTATATACTGAGCATATCATAACCCGCGCCAAAGGATGTAGGGATCCGGCGGAAAATGCAGTGATTCAGCGCTTCCTGATGCAACCACCTGCCGCTTCCGAGGCGTCTAATAAGGTGGCTCGTATCAAGGTGGCTCGTATCGGGCGAGCCGAAAGGAGGTAGAAGACGTACATGTTGCGACGACTCCGCTCGTCTGTCGCACTGCTCCTCACGCTGGCCATGCTGCTCGCCCTGGGGCCTGTGCGGCCGGCGGTGGCAGCCGAGGAGTTGTCCGAAACCGAGGCGGTTGAACTGCTCCGGGAGTACGGCATCGTACTCGGCGATCCGGACGGCAGCCTGCGCCTGAACGACACGCTCACGCGCGAGCAGGCCGCTGCCATCTTCGTGCGGGCTTACGGCATGTCTGACCTGGCGCAGATGATGGCGGATGCGGTGCCCTTCCCCGACGCCCAGGGCCGCTGGAGCTCGGGCGACATCGCCATGGCTTACAAGCTCGGGCTGATGAGGGGCGACCCCTCCGGCATGTTCCGCCCGGAGGACCGCATTACCTATGCTGAGATCCTCACGGTGCTCCTCCGCATGGTGGAGCAGGAGCCCACCGGCCCCTGGGACCCCGAGGGGATCCTGAGCAAGGGCCGGGCCCTGGGCATCACGCCCCCGGGCGTGAGCGCCGGCGAGAACGGGGTGCGGGGCCGGGTCTTCTGGGCGCTGGCTTCCACCCTGGTGAACGTGCCCCTGCGCGACGCGCCGAACCTGCTGCGCAAGTACATTGACCAGACACCGCCTGACCTGCAGGTCGACCCGGTGGTGGCAACCACCACGGAGGCGCGCCTCGAGATCACCGGCAGGGCCATCGGGGCGCACAAGGTGACGGTCGGCGGGAGCCCGGCGACCCTGGACCGCCGCACCGGCGCCTTCTCCCACTCCATCTCGCTGGACCTGGGGACGAACAAGGTGACGGTGGAGGCGGTGGACCGGGCCGGCAACAAGGCCGTCAAGACGCTGTCGGTCGAGCGCAAGGGCGTCGCCAGCCGCATCACGATCACGGGGCCCAGCATCGTGCCGGCCAACAGCAGCCAGCGGCTGGAGGTGACCGCCACCGATAACCGCGGCAACCCCGTGCCGCTGGAGGACGTGGAAGCGACGGTCACCCAGGGACTGGCCACCTTCGACACCCGCACCATGACCCTCACGACCACCGACAAGACGGGGCGCGGCACGCTGACGCTGCAGGCGGGCAGCGCACGCGGCTCGTACACCTTCCAGGTCTACGGCCCCTCGGAGAAGGCCGCCTCCCTCGAGGTGCTCGAGATCAACAAGGGCCACGCCCCCGCCGTCGGCAAGGAGACGACGGTGACCGTGCGGGTGCTGGACCAGAGCGGCAAGGTGCTCTCCGACGACTACTTCCGCACGATCACGCTCCGGACGTCCGGGATGAGCGGACTCACCCTCTCCAACAGCACCGCGCAGACCGAGAAGGGTGTTGCGACCTTTACCCTCAAGGCGTCGCGCGAGGGCACGGCCACGCTCACGTTCTCGTCTCCGGGGCTGCCGAGCGTGGAGCGGGAGGTGCAGTTCCTCGAATCCCCCCGCATCGTGCTCACCGCGTCCCCCAAGACGCTGAAGCCCGACGGCTCCAGCAAGGCCACCATCAAGGCCTCACTGGTTGACGAGAACGGCAAGTCGATCACCAACAACTCCGACCGGGACATCCTGGTGGCCCTCACCGCCACGGGCACGGACGGCTACTTCGAAAACGAGCTGATCATCATCCCCCGCGGCAAGTCGAGCTCCAGCGGCGGTGACGCGTCCTTCGTGGCCGGCGAACTGCCCGGCACCGCAACGATCCGCGGCGAAATCATCAGCAACCACAAGTATTCGGTACAGAACCTTTCCCTGCCGGTCGACCAGGGCATGACCGGCTCCCGGTTCGACATCACCTTCAGCCCCTCGTCGCCGAAGCCCGGCGACCCGGTGAAGGTGACCGTGCGGGTGCTGGACGGCTCGAACAAGCTGGTGACCACGGGCTCCTACGCCTTCCAGCTGAAGCTGAGCACCAGCAACAACGACCGGCTGATCAACGGCATTCCCGAGGGCGTCACCCTCACGTTCCCGGGCTCCGGGTACTACCCGGTGGATGACGGCCGGCCGGCCTCCAGCCCCGACAACGACCCGATGAGCGTGGTGGGCCGCACCACCAAGGGCGTGGCAGAACTTACGCTCACCTACGGGCGCAGCGGCACGGTGACGATCACGCCGGTGCCGGTGGGCGCAACCTACGAGGCCTACAACGGCACGGAGTTCGGCGGGGCGGCCTCGTCCATTGGTTTCTACGCCCCGGCGAAGGAGATCTCGTTCGCCGGCACCGCCAGCAAGGTGATCCTCACGGTCGACTCCGACCTGGGCAAGGACCAGGCCGGCGGAGCGGTGAGCTCTGCCAAGCAGCTGACGGTGCGGGCCAAGGTGGTTGACGCCTACAACAACCCGATCCCCGGTTACCGGGAGTACGCCACCCTGGAGCGGCTGGCCAATGGCGACGGCGTCACCCGCATCACCGGTGCGAACCGGCGCCTCACCAGCGACGGCGTGGCCGAGTTCACGGTTTACGCCAGCGCGGAGGAGGGCTGGGACCAGTACCAGGTGCGGGTGGGCAGCCTGACCAGCGCACCGCTCACCATCGCCGTGAACCGGCGTGCGCCGCTGACGCCTGAGGTCATCGCCATCCACGGCGTGAAGAGCGGCGGCCTCTCGCCGGTGGGCGGCTACGTGGGACCGGACGCGGACTACATGGAGATCACGCTGGCTAACCAGGATTCGCTCAACCTCGACCAGCCGACGAACTTCGTCGTCGCCAAGGTATACCGGAAGGGCGAGTCCAAGCCCTTCTACACCAGCGAGGCCATCGACCTGGCCAACGGCGTGCCGACCATCCGCATCCCGCGCAGCGCGCTGAAGCTCGGCACCTACTACTACGAGGTCGTGGTGAACAACGGCTACGCCGACAGCCCGCGCTCCCTGGCCCTGGATGACTACACCATGGCCACGGTGGTGGACTACAGCGGGACCTACAAGCTGAGCAGCGCCACCTACGACGCGGTCACCGGCCGACTGACGCTCTCGGGCAGCAGGCTGACCTCGAACGGCAAGGTGGACGCCGGCAAGATCCGCATCGTGGACGGTCCGGAGGTGCTGCGGCTTGACCCCGATGTGGTCGAGGTCACCTCCATCTCCTCCTCCTCCGTCGTGATCCTGCTGCACGGCCAGGCGGCCGAGCTGACGCCCGACCGGTTCCACGGCCCAGACGTGTACGTGGAGGCCGACGCCGGCTGGTTCGTGAACAAGGAGGGCACCCAGTTCGCCGAGCCGGCCACCAAGGTGCCCGTGAAGCCGATGGCCACGATCACCGAGGCTGCGCTGGATCTCGGCGGCAAGCGGCTCTACGTCTACGGCGAGGGCTTCCGCCAGGGGTCGCTCAACCTCACGGCGATCGGCATCACCGACGGCGGCGAGCCGGTGAAGCTCACCAGCAAGGACAAGACGGCGGCGACGCCCACCGACGGCCAGATCGTCGTGAACCTCTCCAACGAGACGGTGGCGGCGCTGAAGGCACTGACCGGGTCGCAGCTCTACATCGTGGCTGACGCGGGCTGGGTCTACAGCGGCTCGGGCTCCAACGCCGCCCGGGTCGGTGCCATCGAGGGCACGGGCCATCCGGTCTACAGCCGGGCCACGGTGACCCGGGCCGAGTACGACCGGGCGACGGGAACGCTGCGGCTGACGGGTACCAACCTCGCCGGCGCCGTGCTCGACCCGACGAAGCTGGAGTTCCGCCGGAACACCAAGGACGCCGGCTGGAGGCCGTCGTCGGCGACGCCCGCTGCGGTGGGCCACCCCGATAACGATGTGATCGAGATCCAGTTCTCAGCGGACGATGCAGCGAAGTTCGTAGCTGAGTTCGGCGGCCGTGTGGTCTACATGAACACGGCCGAGGGCTGGCTGACGGACGCTTCCGGGCGACGGGTGCTGCGGCTGCCCGACTACTCGGTGCAGTTCACGGTGCCCGCGAAGTAGGGCTTCCAACATTCCCCGGATCGGGTGGAGCGGTTCCTGCGCCGGGCATTACAGGGTTTTCACGGTGGCCGTGGAATCTCTTTCGTGGCGCACTGGTTAGCTGCTCCACCCGTCGGGGTCTGGGCTTCCGTTTAGGCTCCCTTTCGGCCCTCACTACTGCCCAAGGAGGAATCGCAGACGATGTCAAGAGTCCTCAAGAGATCTTGGCTGGCCACGCTGGTGTGCTTGGCCTTCCTGATCTCGACCGTGGTTCCGGCGCTCGCCGCTCCGGTGGGCCCCTCGTCACAGGACGAGGCGATCGAGTTCCTGAAGGAGCTGAAGATTGTTCAGGGTGACCAGTTCGGCAACATCAACCCCACCGCCAACATCACCCGGGCCGAGTTGGCCAAGATCGCCGTCGCCGCCAACGGCCAGGGCGACCTGGCGCCGATCCTGGCGAGCGCTGTGCGCTTTGCGGACGCGCAGGGCCACTGGGGCGCCGGCTACATCGAGCTGGGCGCCCGGATGGGCCTTCTGAAGGGCCGGGACGAGCAGACCTTTGACCCGGATGCGAACATCACCTACGCGGAGGTCTACACCATCCTCCTCCGGATGGTGGGCCGTGAACCCGTGGGCGTGTGGAATCCGGAGACCATCATGCAGACCGCTGCCCAGCTGGGCCTCGCCCCTGCCGTGGGCGCCGAGGCGCTGGCCGGCCTCCCGGCGGTGCGCGGGGTCATCTTCGAGTCGCTGGCCCGGGCGATGACCACGCTGCCGCTGGCCGACGGCAAGACCCTCGCCCAGAAGTACTTCGACAGCGAGCCGCCCGTTCTGACGCTCTCCGGCTCCATCCCCGAGGCGACCGTGGCGGAGTCCGTGACCATCTCGGGCACGGCGACCGGCGCCCACAAGGTGATGGTGAACGGCGTCCAGGCGGTCTTCCAGAACGGGCAGTTCAGCGCCGTGGTGCCGCTGCAGCCGGGTCCCAACGCCATCACCGTGGTGGCCTATGACCTGGCCGGCAACGAGGCCTCCAAGACGATTACCGTGACCCAGGGCGGGGAGGTCGCCTCCATCGCCATCAGCGGCCCGACGCAGGTCAACGCGGGCGAGTCGGTCACGCTGACCGTCGTGGCCAAGGACGCCCAGGGCCGCACGATGCCCAACAGCCTGCTGACCGCCTCGGTGAGCGGCGGGCTCGGCACCTTCGACGTCAACACGGGCAAGTTCACCGCCGGCAGCAAGGCAGGCGTCGCGACGATCACCCTCTCCGCCAACGGCGTGAGCGAGACCTACCAGGTGGCCGTGCTGGGCCAGGCGGCGGAGGCCGTGGGCCTGCGTATCCGGCCCGTGTCGGCGGGCGCCTTCACGGCCGGCAAGAGCGGCAAGATCGAGGTTGAGGTCGTCGACCCCGAGGGCAGGCTCGTCGCCCACGACGGCGGCCGGAACGTGATCCTCTCCAGCCGTGACTCCGGCCTCACCGTGACCAACTCCGTCGCACAGACCGTCGGCGGCGTGGCCACCTTCACCGTGACCGCCAGCGAGGTCGGCACCTACCTGGTGACCGCCACCGCCATCGGGCTGAACAGCGACTCCACGGAGATCAACTTCGCCAGCAGCACCCGCATCGTGCTGGTCCCGACCACCGAGGGCCCGTACAAGGCCGACGGCACGACGCCCGTGCGGCTGAAGGTCGAGCTGCAGAACGAGGCCGGCAACCCGGTGACCAACACCACCGGCGAGGCCATCGTGGTCGAGCTGGACGTGAACGCCGATGACGTCGACGTAACCAACCGGGTGAGCATCGCTGACGGCGGCCGCTCGGCTGAGGCCACGGTGATCCCGGGCGTCGACAGCAAGACGGTGACCGTGCGGGGCATCGTGACCAGCGGGCAGCCGTACAGCGTCATCCCGGTCTCGCTGCGGTTCCAGGAGATCCAGGTCGGCCGGGCCGCGAAGTTTGAGGTGGGCGGGGCCGCCGCTACCCGTTATCCCGGCACCCCGATCGAGCTCCGGGTGACCGCGGTTGACGACCAGGGCAACCGGGTCGAGGGCAACTTCGCCTTCCAGGTTGAGGTCACCACCTCCAACAACGATCCGAAGGTCGACGGTGTTCCCGAGGGCGTCCTGATCACGATCGGCGACACGGGCTTCGTCCCGGTGGCTGACGCGGCCGACGGTGTGGTTGCCCGTACCCGCAACGGCACCGCCACGCTGACGCTGCAGTACAACAAGAGCGGCACGGTGACGGTGAAGGTGATCGGCGTCCGTGGAACCAGCGAGGCCATCGCCGACAACGGCGAGGTGGGCTCCGCCTCCTCCGGCGTGGGTCTGACCGGCGAGACGGTGGCCACGTACGCGGGCCAGGTCGGCGGCATCGAGCTGACGGCCGCGGTCCCGTCTGCCGGGGTCACGGATATGGACGCCGGCGTGCTCCGGGCATCCGCCTCCTCCAGCGTGCGGATCAGGGCAGTCGTGCGCGACCAGTGGGGCGGGCACCTGCCGGTTGACGGCGGGTACATCACCATCACCCGCGACGGCGACGATGCGACTGCGGTCACCCGCGTGATCGGCGGCAACAACAAGAGCGCTTCTGAGCGGGTCCGCGAAGGTGTTGCCGAGTTCACCATCTACGGCAACGGCAAGGCGGGAAGCGATACCTGGACCGCCACCTACGGCACCTACACCGCCACCATCACCATCCATGCAGTCGACAGCAAGCCTGATCAGCCGGTAATCGACGACATCTACGGTGACAAGAGCCACGAGAGCAACCGGATTCAGCCCTCTGACGACTACATGGTGATCGAACTGGGCAACGCGCCGGTGGCGGGCTATGCCAAGGTCTACCGCAGCGGCAGCTCCAGCCCCATCTACACCGGCGCCATCCGCACGGGCGGGCTGGTTTACGTCCCCCGGAGCGCATTGCGGGAGTCCGACCGCTACGCCGTGGTCGTCAACAACGGCTACGGGGACAGCGCCAAGTCTGACCTGTACCCCGCCGATCCCGACGGGCGGGTCGTCGTCGAGACTCCGCTGAAGGTCAACATCTCCAAGGTCCGCTGGAACGCCTCCGGCGACGACAAGCTCACCCTGACGGTCACGGCCTCCGGCGTCCAGAAGGGCGGCGAGCTGGATCCGACCCTCATCTACCTGGAGAACCAGACCACCCGCATGCGGCGCTACCTGGGTGGCGCGGATTGCACGCTTTCCACCGGTTCCTTCACCTGCGACCTCTCCCACTTCGGGTTCACGGCCAACGACTTCTACGGCAAGGTGCTCCTGGGAACCGAGGTCGGCTGGTACCGGCGTGACGCTGCCGGGCAGGTGGCCGACGCGGAGGAGACCCTGTCCGACAACTACGTGACGCCGACGCCGCAGCTCGAGTACGTCTCCGTGGAGAAGGCCGACAAGGGCGGCAAGGTGTACCTGCACGGCTCCGGCTTCAGCGGCAGCACGATCTACCCCGGCCGCCTGAGCATCGGCGGCACGGCGCTGGGCACGTCGTCGGCCACCGCCAAGCCGACCAGCAACTCCGTTGTCAGCTTCACCGTCTCGGAGGAGATCATGCAGGCGATCGCCGGTGCCAGCAGCCTCGACGGTACGGGCGGCTGGCTGGTCAACTCCGGCAGCGGCAGCCTGCCGGTCTACGGAGTCCCCATCCGGGCCCGGGTTGAGGTCAAGGCCGTCTCGTACAACCCGGGGACCAACGTGCTCACCCTGCACGGCTCCGGCCTGAACGGCGACCTCGCCACCAGCGGCCCTGATACGCTCGCTTCCGGCGTCCTGGTCTTGAAGGACCAGGCGGGCACCGAGGTGCTCGACCTCGGCGGCGCCGAGATCACCAGCCAGTCTTCCAGCGCCATTCAGCTCACGCTGACTGCTGCGCAGGCCGACGTGCTGGAGGAGCAGAACGACAAGGGACAGTGGGTCCACTCCCGCAAGGTCTACCTGCGGTCCGAAGGCACGTGGCTCACCGTCGACGGCCGTCCCGCTCCTGCGCTGCAGAGCGGACTGCTGCTGGCCTGGTAAGCCAGCTGGCGAACTGGAACAACCCTGGCGGGTAATCCCGCCAGGGTTGTTTTCTTATCCGGACAAGAGACTCGTCTGGCTGCACACACACGAGGCGGCCAGGCAGGCCCGCCCGGTACAACCTGGCGTCAGCGCCAACGCAGACAGGGAGCGCAGCCAACAAGCAGGGCGGGGCCTGATGGCCCCGCCCCTGCTTCGCGTAGGGCTGTCCCGCTACTTGCGCTCCATCTCGTAGGTCCTCGCCCCGTCTGGCCCATCGATCGTGATGGTGGCGCTGTCGGCATCCGTGATGACCCACAGCCGGAGGGAGTTGGTATAAGCCCGGATGGTGTAGGTCGCAGTCGGCGTGCCACCGCCCGAGGCGGTATCCCGCACCAGGGCATACGAGCCACCGGTGCGATCCATGATGACGGTGAACTCGATGGGGTCCTTCACCTGGTTGGCCTGCGCCTTGTTGCCGAACTCATCCACCGCGTAGACGGTAATCTGCACCGCCTCGCCCTTCTTGTAGGTGATGGGCGTGGCATCGAGCAGTTCGACATGATCGGGCGTACCGCCCAGAATGCGCAGGGTCGCCTGCCCGGAGACCGAGTTAAGGCTCGTGTCGTCAGACACCTTCAGGCGGTAGGTGCCCTCCTTGCGGGCGATGAACGTGGCCTCGTAGTAGCGGCCGTCCGCGTTCCACGTGAAGCCCGGCAGGTCGGCATCCTCATCGCCGTCGTTGATGGCCTCGGGATCGATGCCGCCCAGGGCCAGGCGGCCCTCGAACTCGTCGCCGCTCCACTTGAAGCCGCGGGCATCGGTAACGGTGACGCGCACCTGCACCTCATCGCCGGCCGTGGCCTGGGTCCGCTGAGACCCGTTCACATACGTGGACACGGAAATGGTCTTGGCCACGGAGGTCACGATGTGGAGGTCCGCCTCGGCCTCAACGGTGTCGCCGTTCGGCAGGGTGGCCTTGGCGTAGATCGTAAAGTCAGGCACGTAGTCCACGAGGCGGATCCGGACGCTCGCCTTGCCCTCGGAGTCGGTGGTGGTGCGATAGCTCTTGTAGGCGCTGCCCAGGCGGGCGTACTCCTGCGGGTCGGCGCTGAACTCGACGCGGATGCCGGACTTCGCCACGTTGTTACCGTAGTCATCCTGAAGCCGCACGGTCAGCGTGTAATCGGTGTCCGGCAGCACGTTGAGAACTTCCCGCTCGAACGCCAGGCGAGTGGCTTCCCCTGCTGCAAAGGCCACCGTGCCGGAGGCGCTGGTCAGACCGCTTGCGCTGGCCGTGACCTTGATGCTGCCGGTGATCCCGCGGGACTGAACCCGCACCGGGACTTCCTTCTCGCCCCTGGCGAAGAAGACCTCGCCCTTGCCCTTGTTCAGGTCGACTTCCTCCCAGTAGCCGTCCTCGTCCTGGTACTCGACGTACAGCTCCTTGTCGGCGTCGTTGTGCGAGAAGGTCAGCGTGACGGTCGTGTCCTCGTCGGCCAGGACCGGCACACCCTGCGGGTCGGTCAGGCTCAGCTTGAACTCGTAGTACTCGCCCTCGGCTGCCGTGGCCGGCTCCTTGCTGACGGGGGTGAAGACCAGGTTGCGCGGGGCCCGGGCGTAGACGGCCTCAACGGTCTTGGTCACGCTCTTGAGGCCGGGTGCGGTCGCCCGCAGGGTGATCGTCCCCTCGGTGTACCGGTCGACAGGCTCCAGCTCAAACGGGATGGAACCGCCGGAGACGTCGATGGTCAGCTCCTTGGAGGCTGTGCCAGCGAAGTAGGCGGGACCGCTGATGGTCAGCTTGACCTCGTAGGTGTCACCGTACTCGATCCGGTTGCCCGACTGGTCCACAACCTCAATATAGCCGGTGAAGGCGGGCTGGTTGATGGCCAGGTACTTGGGCACGTCGAGGTTCAGCGCCTCGGCGACCTGGCCGACCACCTCGAAGGAGGCGCTGGCGGAGATCTCCTCGTCACCATCCTCGTAGGTGGCGATGAACTCAGCGTCAAGGCCCTCCATGCCTATGGGCACGCGCACCGTGAACGTTGCCACGCCCTTCTTCGCCTCGACCACCGCGGAGCCCACCAGCTCCAGGTTGGTATCGAGGCTCACGTCGCCCTCGAAGGTCGTGACCTTGTTGCCGTCCTCGTCGACGGCGATCACCTTGATCTCGTACTCGGTGCTGCCGTTGGAGACCAGCGTGGGCACCTCGAAGGCGAAGCTCTCGTGCTTCCCGAAGACCGAGATGACGCCCACCCCGGTCTCGCCGTCCTTGGTTGCCCGCACGGTGTACTTGCCGGGCTTCAGGGCGATAAACCGGTCGCCGTCGATGATCACGTCGGCGTAATCCTCGCTGAAGGTGACGCCGCTCACGCGGTTGCCGCTGGCGTCCCTGGCGATGAGCCTCACGGGCTCGCCGGGGGCCACGGAGTCGGTCTCCGCCTCAACGGTCGCGATCGCCCCGGCGACGATGGTGAAGTTGACCTTGACGGGCTTCAGGTCGCCGTAGGAGACCGTCAGGCTGCCGCTGCCCAGCTTCCCGCCAGCCGTGAACTTGCCGTCGGCGTAGGTGCCGTACTCCTCGTCCACGGTCACTTCGTAGTCGGTGATGCCAGTGTCGATGCCGGCGTCGTCAACGATGCTGACCTCCAGGTCGACCGTCTGCCCGGCCTTGATGGTGTTGCTGGCCAGCTTCGCCACGATGGCGGAGGCAACGCCGGAGCCCCTGGAGACTGTCACGGTCTTCTCAGCGACGTTGCCGGCGAGATCCTTGGCGCTCACCGTAATGGTGTTCTGGCCGGGCTGCAGGGCGACCTGGGCCGAGAAGCTGCCATTGGCGGCGACGGTGACCCGGTCGGAGCCCACGTAGACCTCGGCGAAGTCGCCGGACACGGTGCCCGACACCGTGATGGTGGGCTCACTGGTGTTGCCCGGAAGCGCGTTCAGCGTTACGACGGGCGGCTCGTTGTCGTGATAGGCCACGTACAGATTCTTGCCGTTCAGGCCCTGGTAGTTGTAGAAGATGTTGTCGAGCAGGGCGAAGGCCAGGCCCCGGGTGGCCGGCGCACCGGCATCGGAGAGGTAGGTGGCGACGTCCTCGGTCGAGAGCACTCCCGCCGCCACGGCCGAGGCGATCGTCTGCTTATCCCAGTCCGGCCCGCTTCCCACGGGCAGACCCAGGAACTTCATGACGAAGGTCAGGGCCTCGATGGCGGTCACGGTCCGCTCCGGCTGGAAGGTTCCATCCGGATAACCCAGCTCGAGGTTCTTCTGGGCAGCGATGTTCTTGGCGACGGCCACGTAGCCCGAGGACCAGTGCGAGCCGGGCACGTCAGGGAAGGTGGACGCCCCCTGCAGGATGGCGGCCATCTGCTCCTCGCCGAACGCACGGACCACGATGGTGACGAGCTGCGCGCGGGTCAGGGTCATATCGAGCGCGGGGCTGATCGACCCGTCGGGCATCGCCACCCCTTGCACAATGCTGTAGTGGTGGAGTCTCTCGAAGGCTGCGTTGGTGACGGCGGGACTTGGCGCGGCCAGGGCTGGAACAGCCAGCGTGAGGACCAGGCTGGACGCCACGACGGCCGACGTCAGCTTCTTCATCAGGCCCATTCCGATGTTGCCTCCTCCTCTGTTGAAGTTGGGGGCCCACGTGGACACCAGCAGACAACCCGAACCCCCGATCTCTTAATAGACGATTCATTTCCAGCAATGGTTCCTAAGGATGTGACGCCGGGCTCCACTTGCTTGTATCTATCACTCCAGGGGCAACGCTGCCCTCCTGGATGACGGGGCAAAAGGAAAGAGAGCGAAGCGCTAGGCTTCGCTCTCTTCTTCCCTGACCAGACGCACTAGTCGTCCAGCTCGAGCGTGATCGTCTGCAGCACCACGGGATCGCCATTCTCATCCTCGCCAATGATTTCCAGCGTGGCGTTGTCCGTGGCGTCGGTCACGATGTACACCTTGTAGCTGTTGGTGTACTTCTTGACTGCGACGGTCAGCGTATCGGTGCCGCCGCCGTTGGCAGACTTGCTGACGATGCCGTAGGTGCCGTTGCCCTTGTCGATCTTGACGTCGAACTCGGCACCCTCGATATCGCCGCTCACCTTGCTGGCCGGGACCTTGTTGTCGTAATCGTCAACGACGTACAGAACGATCTCCTTGACGTTGCCCTTCTTGTAGGTGATCTTGTCACCGTCATAGGCGAGGCCGCTCGGAGTATCGGCGTTCACCGTGAAGCCGCGGGTGCCCTTGACCTCGGTGGCGCTGGTCTTGTCGCTGACGGTCAGGGAGTAGGTCTTGGCCTTGCGAGCCGTGAAGGTGGTGTACCATCCGAAGTCGTCGTCCCATTCGAACTCGGGCAGGTCGGCGTCCTTGTTGCCGTCGTTGATCTCAGCAGCCTTGATGCCGCCGAGCTTCAGCGTGCCCTCGTAGCCGGAGCCAACCTTCATGCCACGCTGATCGGTAACCTGGGCCCGGACCTGGACCTGGTCACCAGCGTTGACAGAGGACTTGGCAACCCAGCCCTTGGCGTCGTCGTACACGTAAGTGCTGACGCTGATGCTCTTGGCCACGGACTTGACGACGTTCAGGGTGATGGTGTCGGACCCAGTGAAGTCATCGCCCTCGGCCTCAGCGGTCAGGACGAAGTCATTCTCGTAGTCCAGGACCCGGACCTTGACGGTGGCCTTACCCTCGGCGTCGGTGTAGGTGGTGAAGGTCTTGCCGAAGCCGCGGCCGAGGTTCGCATAGTCATCGTGGTCAGCCGAGAAGGTGACCTTGATGCCGGACTTGGCGACCGGGTTCTCGGCCTCGTCCTGCAGCTGCGCCACGAGCTCGTACTCGGTGTCGTTGAGGACGTTCAGCGTCGACTTGGTGAAGGCGATCTGGGCCAGGTCGCCGGCCTTGAAGGAGATGGTGTTCGAGGCGCTGGTCAGATCCTCGGCCTCCGCGGTGACCTTGACGTCACCCACGATGCCCTTGGACTTGACCTTGACGACGAGCTCCTTGGCGCCCTGCTCCGTATCGGTCGGGCCGGCCAGGGTGGCCTTGACCTCGCCATCCTCGAGGGTCGCCGGCGTGCCGTCGATGGTGACGGTCAGCTCGTCATCGGCGTCCTCGTGGTCGAAGGTCAGGGTAACCTCGTAGTCATCGTCAGCGCGGACGGGCACGCCGTTCTTGTCGGTCAGACCGACCTTGAACTCCCACTCCTGGGCGTTGTCCGTACCGGCCTTGCGGGCGGAGGTGGTGACGTTGTTGACGGTCAGCGCCTTCGGCGCCATGGCGAACGCAGCGGTGACCTCGGCCGTCGCGCTGGTCAGGCCCTCGGCGGTGGCGGTGATGGTGATGGTGCCCTCGCTGAACTTGTCAACGGGCTCGATGGCGAACGGCAGCGAGCCGCCGGAAGCCTCAACCACGAGCTCCTTGTCGGTGGTGTCCTCGAAGTAGGCCGGGCCGCTGATGGTCAGCGTGACGTCGAAGGTCTCGCCGGACTCCATCGGCTTGTCGAGCTGGTCGAGGATCCGGACGGAGCCGCTGAAGGCCGGATCGTTGATCGCCAGGTACTTGTCGGCCTTGAGCTCG
The DNA here is from genome assembly GCF_017874315.1 of Symbiobacterium terraclitae. NCBI lineage: Bacteria > Bacillati > Bacillota > Clostridia > Eubacteriales > Symbiobacteriaceae > Symbiobacterium > Symbiobacterium terraclitae. Next base: position 25,766 of record NZ_JAGGLG010000041.1, read on the forward strand.
ATCTTGGTCGCGACCTGCGCCTTGATCTCGAAGGACTCGCTGGCCTCGATCTCGATGTCCTCGTCGGCGTTGGTGTAGGTGGCGGTGAAGTCAGCCTCGAGGCCGTCCATGCCGACGGGGACCTTCACCTTGAAGGTGGCCACGCCGTCCTTGGCCTTGAGCTTAGCATCGCTCACGAGGTCGAGGTTGGTCTCCAGAGTGACCTCGCCGTCGAAGTCGGTGACAGCGTTGCCGTCCTCATCGACGGCGACGACCTTCACCTCATACTCGGTGGCGCCGTTGGCAACCAGCTCGTCCTCGATGACGATGTCGAAGCTGGCATGCTCACCGAAGACGGAGATAGTGCCCTCGGCCGTCTCCTCGCCCTTGGTGGCGACGATCTTGTAGGTGCCAGCCTCGGTGGCGATGAACTGGTCGCCCTCGATGAAGGCCTTGGCGTACTCCTCGGCCTCAGCGAAGGTGGCGCCCTCGACCGGGTTGCCGTACTGGTCAACGGCGATCAGCTTGACGGCCGTGCCAGGAGCGACAGACTTGGTCTCGCCGACCACGTTGGCGATCGGGCCAGCGACGATCTCGATCTCGATCGAGGCAGGCTCGAGGCCCTCGTAGGAAGCGGTGATGGTGTACTTGCCAGCCTTGGTGCCGGCGGTCAGCTTGCCGTCGGCCCAGGTGCCGGCCTCGCCAGCGTCAACCTTGAAGTCGGTCACGCCAGTGTCAGCGCCCTCGGCGTCAACGACGGCGACCGGCAGGTCGATGGTGGAGCCGGCGACCACGCCGCCCTCAGGAGCGGTGATCTGGATCTTGGCAGCGGCGCCCGGGTTCCGGGTGATGTCAACCGAGGCGGTGCCGATGTTGCCGGCCCAGTCCTTGGCGCTGACCACGATGGTGTTGGCGCCGACGTTCAGGGAGACCTGAGCGGAGAAGGAGCCATCCTCAGCGACGGCGACCTTCTCGGAGCCAACGAACACCTCGCGGTAGTCGCCGGAGACCGTACCGGAGATCGTGACCGAAGCCTTCTCGGTGGTGGTGGCAACCGAGTCGAGCGTCACGACCGGAGCAACGGTGTCGAGCTTGGTGTAGACGGACTTGCCGCCCTCGAGACCGTTGTAGTTGTAGAAGATCGCGTCGGCCAGGGCGAAGGCCAGGCCACGGGTGGCAGGCTCGTTGGGCTCGGACAGGTAGAGCTCGACGTCGGCGTCGGTGATCACGCCAGCGTCCTTGGCGGCGGCGATCATGGCCTCGACCCAGTTGTCGCCACCGGAGACCTTAACGCCGAGGAACTTCAGGACGAAGCCCAGGGCCTCGATCGCGGTGACCTTGTTCTCAGGGCCGAAGGTGCCGTCGGGATAGCCGATGGTGTTGCCGTGCTTGGCGGCCAGGTTCATCGCGATGGCGATGTAACCGGTGGCCCAGTGGTCGGTCGAGACGTCGGAGAAGGTCTGGGCGCCGGCGAGCATGTCGGCGTACTCCTTCTGACCGAAGGCCTTGACCAGCAGGGTTACCATCTGGGCACGAGTCAGGTTCTCATCCAGCGCGGGATCCTTGGTGCCATCCTCGCGCAGGATGCCCTCCGCGATGCCGTAGTAGTTCAGCCGTTCGTAGGCGGCGTTGGCCTGCTCAGCCGTCGGGGCGGCCAGGGCAGTACCAAACAGGCCCAGAACGAGGCTGGACGCCACGACAGCGGACGTCAGCTTCTTCATCAAGCCCATTCTTTGGTAGCCTCCTTCTTACTGTAGGATCAAAGAGCTACCTTCCTCACGAGCGGTGAACATGAGGAAGCTTTATAAACGTGGTTATAGTTCGCCCCTACACGATTTCGGGGCTGGCGGGCGGAACCTGTCCGCCGTCGCCTGAACTTGATTCGTTCCTCAGGGCGCAATTCCTTCTCTCGCGCACTGGAGGAGTCTTTGGTCCCCTTGCCACAGGCTGGGGCGCCGGGTACCATTGCGCCCGCACAGGTTAACAGACGACATCGGCGGAGGGTTTGTTCCCGTTCCCGCCGCGATTTCGGGCCCCTGTTCGCGGTCGCACACACATAGACGCAGGACGGGCCGTTTTGTTCCGAGAAAACGCGCGAAAACGCGTTGAGAATCTCTGGCGATCGAGTAGACCGTAGGGTCGCCCTACGGCCTCTCACAACACCGGACATGCGGGTCACGCATCCGGCGTTTCGTCAAGCACTCCGAGTCGA
>NZ_JAGGLG010000042.1 GCF_017874315.1 Symbiobacterium terraclitae
TGCGGACTGTTCTTAGGCTACAGTGCCAAGTGAAACGAGCAAAGGCACAGGGGGGACTTGAACCCCCTAGTCACGTAGACTGCGAGGCGTACCAGCAACATGCGCCTGCGACCGCTCGGTCGCAGGCGCATCTTCATCCCTCGTACACCGGCCGCAGCGCCTCGGCCAGCCCGGCATAGCGGCGGTACACGGCCGCGTACGCCCCGGCGACCTCCGCCCTCGGGCTGACCACCCTGGACTGCCGGCGCACCGCGGCGGCCGCCTCCACCGGTCCGCCGTACACGCCGCCGCCGACGCCCCCCAGCAGGGCGGCACCGAGCAGCGTCGCCTCGGAAGCCTCGAGCACCACCAGCGGCCGGGCGAGCACGTCGGCCTTGATCTGGAGCCACACCGGGTTGCGGGCGTGGCCGCCGGTGACGACCACCCGGGTGAACGGCGTGCCCGTCAGGTCCTCCATGGCGGTCACCATCTGCCGCAGCTCGTATGCGGTCCCCTCCAGCACCGCCTTCACCACCTGGGAGCGGGTCGTGCCGTAGCTGAGCCCCACCAGTGCGCCGCGGGAGGCCGGGTTCACCCTGGGCGGCCCCCCGCCGGCCAGGTGTGGGAGGTAGAGCAGTCCCGTGGGCCCCTCTCCCGCCTCCTCCGCCAGCCGGATCAGGTCGGCGTAGCCCGCCCCGCCCAGCAGCTCCTGCCGGAGCCACTCCACCGAACCGCCCGAGGCCGGCGCTCCCGCCTGGAGCGCATACAGCCCCGGCACCGGCAGCGGACCCTGGCTGATCTCGCTGGCCAGCGCGGCCGGCGTGAGCAGCGGGCCGGCCATCGCCCCGATCACCGCCTCGGCGGTGCCCGTCGAGTCCAGCATCTGCCCCGGCCCCGTAACCCCGGCCGCCAGCGCCGCGCAGGGGTGGTCGTGGCCGGCCAGGGCCACCGGTGCGCCCGCAGGAAGCCCCGTCAACCCGGCCGCCGCCTCGGTGACGCCGCCCAGCGGGGCGCCCTCGGGCACGATCTCGCAGAACAGCGCACGCCGCACGCCCACCTCGGCCAGCAGGTCGTCCATCCACGCGCCGGCGGTCAGGTCGAAGGCCAGGGTGCGGGAGGCCAGCGTGGGGCAGGAGGCCAGGCGGCCCGTCAGCTTGAAGGCGATCCACTCCGCCATGGAGAGCCACGCCGCGCCCCGCGCATACGCCCCGGGCGCATGCTCCTTGATCCAGAGCAGCTTCAGCAAGCCGAACTTCGGCATCAGGAAGAGGCCCGTGCGGCGGAAGAGCACCTCCCGGCCCACCTGCTTCCCCAGCCGCTCCGCCTGCGGGCGGGTGCGGGGATCGAACCAGGCGATCGCCGGGTACGCCGCGCTTCCGCCGCCGTCCACCAGCACACCCGACTCCGCCATGGAGGCGATGCCCACCGCGACGACCTGGCCCTGCACCACCCGCCGCACCTCGGCGAGACAGGCAGCAACGCCGGACCAGATCGCCTCCGGGTCGTACTCGGCACCACCCTCGGGCGTGGACGCCGCCGGCGTGGGACGGGTGGCCATGGCCAGCAGCTCGCCGGCCGGCGTGAAGGCGCCGGCCTTCAGGTGGGTCGTGCCCACGTCGATGCCGATCAGCACCGCCATCCCCATCACCTCCCGAGGCCGGACAGGTGTGCGATGGCCTCGTTGACGAACTCCGGCCCGCCGAAGCTGCCCGACTTGAGCACCAGCAGCAGCGGCCGCTCCCCGGGTACCAGCGACGAGGGCAGGCCGGGGGCGATCTCCGCGAGCACCACGGTCTCATCGACTCCAAGCTCCCGGCACACCGCTGCCGACGTGTCCCCGCCCAGCGTGATCAACCGCCGGGCGCCGGTTTCGGCCAGTGCGGCCTTCGCCACGCTGGCGAGCACCGCGGAGATCCGCCGGCTCACCGCGACCCCGTCCATCCCCAGGGAGGCGCCCAGCGCCCGTGCAGCGTCCACCGCATCGGGCCGGTTCTCCGACCGCACCACCACGTTGGCCCCGGCCCGCAGGCCGTCGGCCGCGGCCCGGGCGAGCTGCGCCGCCGCGCCCGCGGGATCCCGCAGCGCCTCCTCGCTGGTCAGGGTGAAGACCCGGGCGCCGGCGGCCTCCGCGGCCGCCACCTGCGCCTGCGTCTGGGGCATTACCGAACCGGCGATGACCAGCACTCCCGCGGCGTCGTCCAGCTCCAGGCCGGCCAGCGGGGAGTACGGGGTCACAGGCTCCCAGACCGCGGGGAGCTCCTCGGCCAGGGCGGAAGAGCCCAGCAGGACGCGCTCCGCCGCAGCCGCCCTGGCGATGGCCGCCAGGTCGGCCTGGGTCTCGCCGTCGCAGAGGGCGTAGGCGACGCCCGCCGCCTGCGCCTCCCCCATCGCCGCCCGGATCGCCTCCGGACCGCGCCGGATCACCGCGAGGGGGATCAGCCCCACCTTCCGGCCCGTCTGCCGCTGCAGGTCGGCCACCAGGTTGGACTCGGTGCGGGGATGCACAGGGTCCCGGGCGAACTCGGACTCGGCCAGCGGGCGGCCGTGCACGTAGTGGCAGCCGTCCCGGGTGGCGCGGCCGTTCTTGGGGAATGCGGCCACGGCCAGGGCGAAGCCGTGGTCGAGCTCGTCGAACAGCGCGTCGAACTCGGGGCCGACGTTTCCCCGGAAGACCGAGCAGGTCTTCTTCCAGAAGAGGCCGCAGCCGGCCCGGACCAGGGCGGCGGTGGCCCGGCGCACCTTCGCATATGCCACGGACGGCGCATCCATGCGGCTGTCGGTGTCGATGATGATCACGTCGGTGCGCCGGCCGGCCAGCCGCTGCGGCAGCGTGCTCAGGTCGGTGCCGGCGCCGAAGATGCGCACCGCGTACCCGTGCTTGGCGAACATCACGCCGATGTCGCCGGCGCCGGTGATGTCGTCGGCCACCACGCCCACCAGCGGCCGGGGCACCCTCGCATGTCCGCTCACAGCCGCAGCCCCCCTCCCAGGTTGACGCCCTCCCGCAGGACGGGCCGCTGCGTGCCCGGGGCCACCGCCGCGCCGAAGAGCGGCTTCGCGCCGGCCAGCTCGTCGTCGGTGAGGATGCGGGCCTGGCCGCCGGTCATCAGCCAGACCTTGATGTTCTGCTCCAGCTCTTCGGCGATGTCCACCGCCTGGTCCAGGGCGGGCGCGTAGGTGACCACGCCGTGGTTCTGCAGCAGGATGGCGTTGACGGAGCGGCAGACCGCCTCGATCCGCTCGGCCAGGCGCTGCGCACCCGGCGGGATGTACTCGATCAGCGGCACCCGGCCCACGCGGGTCACCGAGCCCGAGGTGACCGCGGGCAGCACGTTGCCGGTGTCGGTGGGCACCGCGAGGCAGCTGAGGGCGATGGCCGCCTGCGAGTGCAGGTGGAGCACGGCGCCCACCTCGGGCCTGGCCCGGTAGATGGCGGCGTGGAAGATGGCCTCCTTCGAGGGCTGCAGCGCCTCGCCGGGCAGCGGGCGCCCGGAGAGGTCGCAGGCGACGAAGTCGCCGGGCAGCAGCCGGCCGAAGGAGGTGTTGGTGGCGCTGATCAGCATGCCGTCGCCGAAGCGGTGGCTCAGGTTGCCGCCGGTGGAGTAGGTGTAGTTCCGCTGGAAGAGCGACCGGGAATGGTCGATCATCGCCTGCACGATCTGTTCACGGTCCATCTACCTGGCCTCCTTCGCTACATGCAGTGCGGGCCGGAAGGCGGGATCCCGCAGCCGGGCGATGAGCCCCGCGAGCAGGGGCGCCGCAGCCGGGTGGTCGCCGAGGCAGCCGGCCACGCGGAAGGTGGTCGCCACCACGCTCCCCCGGCCCAGCCGGAAACCGAGCGCCGTCGCCGCCGGCAGCCGGACCCACCCCAGCACGTACCCGGCCAGCCAGTCGGCCTGCGCCTCCCCCGCCCCCAGGACGACGTGCTCGGGCAGCAGGCCCGCCCAGTCCAGGTCCAGCGGGTTCTCCAGCGCCGCCTCGCTCTCGCCCAGCAGCCCCGGCCGCAGCCAGTGCCAGCCCGAGGCCCAGTCGCCGTGCCACTGGCCGTCCTTCCGGTCGACGATCCGCAGCCCGCCGGGAAGGTCCTGCGGCGCGCCGGCCAGCAGCAGCAGGCGCCCGCCGGCGGCAACGTGGGCAAGGGCGGGGCCTTCCAGGCGGGAGGCCAGGGCCACATCCCCGGCCGCTCCGAGCCCCCCGGCGGACACCGCATACCCCAGCGCCTCGAGCGCACCGGCCAGGCCGGGATGCGCACCGGCCAGATCCGGATCCAGCCACAGGCGCACGCCCTCCGCTCCCGGGCGGACGTAGACGCCGAAGTCCTCGTAACCCCGGCAGATCTCCCGGCCGTGACGGTCCAGTAGGGCCAGGTGCAGACGCACCCGCTGTCCGCTGACCGGCGCCCGGAAACGGAGCGTGCCGGCCTCGGCCACGCCGAACGCGGGCAGGACCACGCCGGGGAGGCTCCCCCGCTGCGCCCCGGGGCGGGGACCCACGCCGGGGCCGGGCAGCGGCGTCGCAACGCCCTCCTCCAGCCACCAGCACACGGTGCAGCCCGGCGCGGCGGCGGCGGAGTCGGAGGCGACCTGCACGCGCACCGCCACGGTCTCGCCGGCCGCCAGCGCCCATCGGCTCCCTGCCGGGCGGGCGATGAGCTGCGTGCCGGCGATGACCGTGGGGTACAGGGCGTGCCCGGCCTTGGGCTGCCGGTTCTGGTTCAGCAGGCCGTTGCACTCCCAGTGCACGTCGGTGAACTCGGTGATGACGTACCCGTTCAGGCTCGGGCGCTGCCGCATCGCCTCGATCTCGTGCTTGAGCGCCCGGAACTGCTGCACCTGCGTCGCCCGCACGAAGTCGCGGTACGCCCCGAAGACGGCCGGCAGCGCCGAGCCGGCGTACCGCTCCCGCACCCCGGCCGGATGGACCACGCCCTCGTTCCAGGTGGCGCCGGTGGCGAACCACCAGGGCTCCCGACCCTCCCCGTCCAGGAGGTCGTGGGCGTCCGGCAGGCCCCAGTTGCCGAACTCCGAGTTCATCAGGGGCTCCTGCCCGGTGGGGCGTCCGTCGCCGTGGGGGCTGAAGAGCCAGCCGGGGCGGCCGGCGAGGTCCGCCACCCAGGCCTCCCACCGGTCGAAGTGGTCCGGGTAGGCGTAGTAGCTGTGGTAGTCGGCCAGGTCGGTGGCCATGTGGAAGTTGCCGGGGCAGGCCGAGTTGTCGGTGATGAGGCGGGTCGGGTCGTACGCCTTGAAGTGGTCGTACATCTGCGCCAGCCACGTCCGGTCCCGCTCCTGGCTCAGGTCCAGGCCCCACGACTCGTTGATGACCGACCAGATGACCGTGGCCGGGTGGTTGTAGTCGCGCTCGATCAGCCCCTCCAGGGTGGCCCGGCAGAGTTCGGGGGCCCGGCCCTGGGAGTTGCTCGGGTTTCCGTACTCCTCCCAGACCAGCAGCCCGAGCTTGTCCGCCCAGTAGAGGTAGCGGGGATGCGGCGCCTTGATGTGGCACCGGAGCGTGTTCAGCCCCAGCTCCTTCGCCAGGCGGACCTGCTCCATCAGGAAGGCGTCGTCGGGCGGCGTCCAGAGGCTGACGGGGTAGTAGTCCTGGTCCAGCGCAGCCCGGATGTAGAGCGGCCTGCCGTTCAGGTAGATGCGGTTCTCCCGGGCCTCCACGGTGCGCATGCCGAAGTGGTCCTCCAGCCGGTCCACCGGGGTGCTCCCCTCCAGCAGCACCGCCTCGAACTCGTAGAGGTCGGGGTGCTCGGGGGCCCAGAGCACGGGCCTCGGGATGCGTACGCTCACGTGCGCCTCGCCGGCTGCAGCGGGCGCCGGGGGCGAGGCGTACGTTGCGCCGTCCGGCCCGGTCACCCGCACCTGCACCGACCAGTGGCCCTCCGGCGTGGACGGCGTTGGTACCGGCCAAGGCGCCCGGCCGCCTGCGGGGCCCTGGCCGGCCAGCCGGGTGCCGGTGGGCGCCGCCTTGCTGCTCAGGGGCCCCTCGGGCCCGGCCAGGATCGCCCGGAAGTGGACCTGCCCGCCTGCCACGTCGGGGTGGCCAGCACCCGATAGAGCCATACGGGGCTGCCGGCCTCCAGCCAGACCTCCTGCCAGATACCGCCGATGGAGCCGTACCAGCTCTGCTTGCCGTGCGGCGCCTCCTGGAAGGAGATGTCGGGAAACGGACGGTACTCCCGGTCGGGCCAGGCGGCGCCGCCGGGATCGGTCACCCGCACGGTCAATCGGTGATCGCGGCCGAACGCGACGTACCGGGTGATGTCGAACCAGAAGGGCAGGAAGCCGCCCTCGTGGTTGCCCACGTACCGGCCGTCGATCCAGACCTCGGCCAGGTAGTCGACCGCGCCGAAGTGGAGCCGCACCGCCCGGCCACCCCACGCGGCGGGCACGGTGAACGTGCGCTCGTAAACCGATACATCGGCATAGTCCCGCAGGTCGGCGAACTGCGCCTGGATGCAGCCGGGCACGGCGATGGTGCGGGGTTCCGTCAGGGCCGCGGGCGGCGTGTCGGGGTCGTTGTAGGGGGCGCCGGGGGTCGGCTGGAACCGCCAGGCGCCGTTCAGAGAGAGCCGCTCACGCACCGGCGCCCACCCCTTCCGTCGGGATCTGCCCGCCCGCCCCGCCGGCCGCCTCCTGGGCGGCCCAGAGGCAGCGGCGGGCGAACTGGTCGATGAGGTCGCCCGCCACCCAGTGGAAGTTCTCCCGGGTGGCCCAGAGCCGGTCCACCGCATCCCGGCGCAGGGCGGGCAGGCGGGGATCAGCCGGATCCTGCAGGGTGGTGCGCAGGGCCGTGAGGGCGAGCGCCACGGTATCGCACCAGCCCGCCAGCTTCTCGGCCCAGGGGCGCAGCTCGGCCTGCAGCCACGGGTTCACCATGCTGTGGAGCACGCGGTCCGCCGCGGCGTGCAGCCGGGCGAACTCGGCCAGCAGGTCGCCGATCAGGGCCAGCCGCTCGGCGGCGCCAGGCGGGGCCGACGCCCCGCCAGGAATCGGTGTCCGCCCCGCTCCGGGCGCCAGCGCGGCAATGGCGGGCGCTTCCTCTCCCGGCGCCGGCGCCCCCTCCAGGTCGGGGCCCGCCACGGCGGGCGCGCCGCCCCAGCGCCGCCAGAACTCGTTGAACGTAAACGCCAGCTGGTTGTAGAGCTGGCGCCCGCGCTCCAGGTGCGACCAGCGCGCCAGGTCGGCCAGCGCTGCCACCGCCCGGGCGTCGGCCTCGTCGCCGCAGACGTCCAGCAGGGCCTTCTGCCATGCGGCCTCGGGCTCATAGCCCGCCGGGTCGGCCATGTACTGCGCGTAGGTGTGCAGCGGGATCTTGCTGGCCTCGGGCTGCAGCGAGGCGTTGGCGACGATGCCCAGGGCCACCGTGCCCAGGTCGGCGTCGCGCCCCCGGATGGGACGCAGGTGGGGCCGCCAGCGCATCTCGCCGTCGTTGACGGGGTAGTTGTCCCAGTAGAGCACGGGGCGGCGCAGGGTCTCGCTGATCACCCTGGCGTCCGCCGTCGTCAGGCGGGGGCTGCACACCTCGGGTCCGGTCCACATCACGCAGACCTCCCGCCGGAGCCCCTCGCCGAGGCGCGCCAGGTAGGCGGAGCGCCCCTCGCCGCAGTACTCGGTGGGGACGAACAGGTAGCGCTCGACGCCGCCCCACTCCTGCAGGCGGGCCAGCACCGCGTTGTTCAGCCACACGTGGGCGTTGGCCACGCTGCCGAACCGCGCCTCGTCGTCCGGGTAGTGGAACTTGTCGGGCATGTCGTCCACCAGCAGCATGAAGCCGCGCACCCCGAGCCGGTAGACGGACTCCAGCTTGGCGAAGAGCGCGGCCATCTCGCCCTCGTCGCTGTAGTGCAGCTTCAGCGGGCTCAGGCCGAACACGAAGAGGATGCCCCGCTCGCGGCACCGCCGCTCGAGGGACGCGAAGCGCGCCAGCTCCTCGGGCAGGTAGGGCTCCAGCCAGCGGTTGCGGTGGATCGGGTCGTTCTTGGGCGCGTAGACGTAGAGGTTGTAGCCGTGCCGGCCCAGGAAGTCGATCATGCGCTCCCGTTCGGCATGCGACCACGGGCGGCCGTAGAAGCCCTCGATCACGCCGCGGATCTCGAAGGGGCTCACCGTCGTCAACTCCTCTCAGCTTCCAGCGTGTACAGGGCCTCGGCGTGCTGCCCGAACCGGCGGTCGCCCACCGTCAGGTCCGCTGCGACGCGCACTCGGTACGCAGCCCCCGAAAGCGGGGCCTCCAAGACGAACCCGACCTCCCCGGTCGCGCGGGGCGCCAGCCGCACCCGTGCGAACTCCGGCTCCGCCCGCCAGCCGGGGGGCAGGGTCAGCCGCACCTCCGCCTCCTCCGCCGTGCCGAAGGGGTTCCGCACGGCCACGGCGACCGGCAGCCGCGCACCCGGCCGGAGCGTGGCCCGGTAGGGGCGGATCTCCGCGCCGACGGAGCCCGCCCCGAAGTCGACCTCCTCCAGGGGCAGCAGCTCCCGGTGGAGGCGCGCGACCTCGCCCGCGGCCCGCTCCAGGGCCTCCAGGTACTCGTCGGTGACCGGGAGCGGGCCCCAGTGGCCGCGGATCAGTACGTCCGGGCGCAGCCGCCGCAGCAGCGCGGCGGTGGCCACGAAGTCGTCGACCTGGAACCGGTTCTTGTATACGTAGTTCAGGAAGAGGCCGTCGCCGTCCGCCACCTGGTCACCGACGGCCAGCACGCGCCGGCCGTCCACCTCGAAGGCGATGGCCACGGCGTAGTAGGTGTGGCCGGGCAGCGGGTGGAGCGTCAGGGTGTACTCCTCCCACCGGATGGGCTCGCCCAGCGGCAGCCGGCGGTCGACGGGGACGGGGTCGTACCAGAGGCAGGGCAGATCCTGCTGCTCCGGCCGCTCCAGGATGTCGGCGAAGGACTCCGGGCACCAGTGCTGCGCCCCCTCCACCTCCCGGAGCAGGTTGATGCCGGCCACGTGGTCGTCGTGGTAGTGGGTGGGGACCACGACGTCGATGGCGCGCACCCCGTACTTCTCCTTGAGGGCCTTGATCGTATAGAGCCAGGGCCGGCGGGAGGCCCGGTCGGACCCGGCGGCCGGCCCGAACATGAAATCGTAGCCGAAGTCGATCACCAGAGCCTTGCCGCTGTCGGACCGCAGCACGAAGGAGTTCGCCATCGATGTGCGGTTGAACAGCAGGTGCGGCGTCTCCGGGGTTGCGGGCTCGTAGGGCTCCTCCCGCAGCAGGAAGAGGCGCGGGTTCTGCCGCCGCACGGTCCGCAGATCGGCCAGCCGCTGCACGGTGAGGTCGATGGCCCCGGCCGGGTCCGCCATCGGCTCGCCGTGCGAGGGGAGGAGAACGTCGGGACGGCGGTCCTTGAGGTCCAGCAGCGACAGGATCGTGCCGGCGATGCCCTCGCCGCCGTTGTACGACCACTGGGTGGCGGCCAGCGACCAGACCTTGCCCGGGCCGTAGATCAGGTCGCCGGTGAAGGCGACCGTCCGGCCGTCAACCCTGGCCAGGAGGCTGACCGACCCGGTGGTGTGGCCGGGGGTGGGCACCACGGTGAACTCGTGCCGGCCCAGCCGCACCGTCCGGTAGTCCCGCAGCAGGCCGGCCACCGGCACGGGCTCCAGCAGCGAGAAGCGGTCCTCCCGGTTGTTGTAGATGTTGGCCAGCTCCCGGGCCAGCCAGTGGCGGTCGACCCGGGCGAACAGGTCCTGCTCGGCCTCGGGCACCCAGATGCGGGCCCCGGTCGCGGCGGCGCGCGGCAGCCCCTGGGCCTGGTCCCGGTGATGATGGGTCATCAGCACGTCGGTGACCCGGTCGACGCCGATGGCAGACAGCCCGTCCAGCACGCTGCCGTCGCCGCAGTCGATGAGCACCGCCGAGCGGCCCTCCTTGATCACGTAGACGTTGCACGTATCCCGGTGCAGGTAGAGCGATTCCGAAAGCTGCCGCACAACCAGCCCCCCTGTTTCGCAGGCGTCCGGCGCGCACCGGCGCCCGTGATCAGAGCACGTCCTCCAGCCGCCGCTCGAGGGGCGGCGGTTCACCGTACTTCCACGGCGCCTCCTGGGCGATGATCGCCATGAAGGCCACCCCCAGCGAGACCAGCAGCAGCGGGAAGGTGGTGACGGTCTTGTACCCGACTACGGCGATCACGACCGGGATCAGCAGGTGGAGGTGGCTGTAGACGGGGTTCGCGCCTACCTGCCAGGCCGCCCGCCTGAGCGCGTCCTTCCATCCCTCGCCGCGCACGATCAGCGCCTCCAGGAGGTAGGGCTGCATGGCCGTCAGGAAGGCCAGGGCGTAGATCCAGACGAACCGGACCGCCCAGCCGGCCACCGGCGGCAGCATGGCGCCCCAGAAGTAGCCGTTGGAATAGGCGAGGAGCAGGACGAGGATCCAGCCCGTGATCCAGATGAGGCCGTCCTTGATGAAGCGTGGGAGCGCCCTGAAGTACATGACCGTCCGCAGGTCATCGTCGTTGTCCCGCAGCTCCGCCAGGAACCAGTACAGGGCGAACGTGGCCGGCCCGGCGGGCAGCACCAGCCAGGAGATTGCGGACCAGAACAGGTTGAGCACGATGATCTGGAGCAGGTTCTTCCATACGAAGCGCAAGGCGAGCTTCCACGTCTCCACGGCCGCCCTCACGGCCTCACCTCCCAGGGTAGCGGCGCTACACCCTGCCCGCCGAGCGGACGAAGTCCCGGATCTTGGCCAGGGCGGTCTCCCGCACGGCGGCCAGGCCCCGCTCCAGCAGCGCCGGGTCCTGTGCGTCCAGCTCCGCCGAGGTCATCCGCTTCAGGCCGCCCATGGCCTCCAGCAGGGCGTTCTCGAGGTCGGTGGCGATGTTCATCTTGCTGATGCCGCCCCCCGGCAGGGCCATGGCCTTGTGCACCGTCTCCTCCGGGAGCCCCGAGCCGCCGTGGAGCACCAGGATGGTGGCCGGCCCGACCTCCCGGCGGATGGCGGCCAGCCGCTCAAAGTCGATCTTCGGGTTCTTCACCGGGTAGACCCCGTGAGCCGTGCCCACCGAGGTGGCCAGGGCGTCGCAGCCGGTCTGCCGCACGAAGTCGCCGGCCTCGGCCGGGTCGGTGTACATCTCCTCGTCGTCCATCGTCTCCAGCTTGTCCGTGGTGGTCAGTCTGCCCAGCTCGGCCTCGACGCTGACGCCGTGGGCGCGGGCGTAGGCCACTACCTCCCGTGTGGCCGCCACGTTCTCGGCGAACGGCTTGCTGGAGGCGTCGATCATCACCGAGGTGAAGCCGGCCTCCACGGCGGCCTCGATCACGTCCATCTCCCAGGTGTGGTCCAGGTGCAGGGCGAAGGGCACGTCCACCTTCAGGTCGCGCACCACCCGCTCCAGTTCCTCCCGGAAGGCGGCGGGGGTGAGCCCGAACCAGCCCAGCTCCCGCTGGCTGATCTCGACGATGACGGGCGACCGGGCGGCCATGGCCGCCTCCATGATGGGCCGGATGCAGGCGCGGTACCGGGCGTTGAACGCGGGCACGGCGTAGCCCTCCGCCTGCGCGCGGGGCAGGAACTCGGTGAGGGCCAGGCCCCCGGGGATCTTCTTGCTCATCTCCATCACCTACTCTGCGAGAATGGCCCCGGCCGCCTTCAGGCCGGAGAGGGGGCTGGTCAGCACGGGGATCGCCGGGGGCTGCTCCAGGGCGGCCAGCACCCGGGCGATGGAGGCCTGCGCAAGCACCACCACATCCGAACGCTTCAGCAGTGCGATGAGCGCCTCCTTCACGAGGCGGTCGTGGGCCGCGCCGTCGCCGGCCGACAGGGCGGCGAACGCCCCCTGCACCAGCACGGGCTCCACGTCCACCGCGCGGCCCAGTTCCTGCGCCTTGCGCCGGATGAGGCCCACGGTGGGTTCCAGGGTGGTGCGCACGGTGGCGATCACCCCGATTCGCCGCCCCGACTGCACCGCCTCCACCGCCATCGGCTCGTCGATGCGCAGGAGCGGGATCGGGGCCTCCGCCCGGGCCCGGTCCACCACGTCGCCGACGGAGGAGCAGCAGCAGAGCACGGCGTCGGCCCCGGCCACCCTGGCCTGCTCGAAGTAGGCCCGCATGCGGGCCTCCACCGCGGCCGTGACGCCGCCGGCGGCGATCACGTCCTTGAGCAGGCTGTCGTCCAGCAGGTTGATCACCCGCACGCCGGGCAGCTCCCGGGCCGCCAGCTCCGACATGGCGCCGACGGTGACGGGCGTGGTGTGCAGAAGGGCCAGCGTCTTGGACATGGGACATCCTCCCTTTCCGCTAAAACTCGAAGGCCAGCGTGAATACCTGCCAGGGCGCCGCCTCCAGGGCCACCGCGCCGTCCTCGTCGACGGGCAGCTCGCCGCCCTCCAGCGGCTCCTCCCGGAGGTTCACCAGGCAGGCCCGGGCTGGCCGCCGCGCCGGCCGCACCCACAGGGCCCGGGCGGTGGCCGATTCGTTGACGAAGCGCAGCACCAGGGCCTCCCGGTCCTCGGCCCGCTTGCAGGCGGTGAGCAGGAGGTCACCGGCCACCTCCACCAGCGCCCCCGCGGCCGGCAGACTCTCCGCCACCGCGGGCAGGTGCGCCCGCATGGGCGCCGCCTGGGGCACCAGCGGCACGGCTGCCAGCGGGGCGTTGAAGTCGTGCGCCGGCTTGCAGCTCAGCGCCGCGTCCCAGTCGCCGGCGTGGGGGATGATGGCGTACTCTGCCTCCACCGGCCCCAGCATCTGCGCCTCCGGCGTCCGCATGGTGGGCCCGGCGCCGCCCACGCGGCTGCCGATGTCGTCCCGGCTCAGCCAGCCCACGGCCCGCAGCAGGGTGAGCCGCACCGTGCCGTCGGGGTCAGCCGCGTACTCGGGCAGGCCCCGGTTGGCGATGGTGATGCCCCGGGCGCCGTCGGAGACCGAGACGAACGCAAGCTGCGGGTGCTCGGCCACGGCCGGCTCGGCGCTGCCCCGCTCACCCTCCGGCAGCGCAGTGGGGCGCTCCACCACGCAGAAGTGCGACTCCGCGGCAGAGGCGGCCGCCGGGGCGCCCAGCGGGAAGCAGGCCCGGAGCCGGTGATCGCGGGCGGTGTTCTCGAAGTGCGTGCGGATGTCGACCCGCTTCACCCCGGGCAGCAGCGTGATATCGCTGTGCAGCACAAAGGGCACGTACCGGGGCGAGCGGCTGGTTCGGTCCTCCGTGAGCCCCTCGGGCAGCGACCAGGCCCAGGTGATCCGCAGGGTGGCGCGGGCGGGGCCGCACTCCACCCAGCTGAGCCGGGGCTGCAGGCCCCGGGTGGAGAGCACCTGGTCACCCACCGGGCGGGCGTAGTTGTAGGTGTCGCCGGCGTCGCCGCCGTCTTCGAACCGGTTCAGCCCTTCGTAGATCAGACCGGTCCCCTTGTCGTAGAGGGTGAGGCTGCCGTCTGCGGGCGAGACGGTCACCCGCAGGAACTGGTTCTCCAGGAGGCCCGGGCCGATGGTCAGGCCCGTCGTCGCGTCATCGCCCTTCTCCTTGGCAGCGTCGCCGGTCACGGTGAACCGCCAGACACGGGCCGGCAGGGGCCGCTTCCGGGGCTCGAGGTGGTACCGGCGGTAGCCGAGGCCGGGCACCCCCTCGGCCACAAAGGTGACCAGCGTGCAGTCGTTGGCGGAGCCGGTCACGTAGGGCCCGGGCGGCGCCCCCAGCCAGTCGAACCGCTCCAGCTTGTCGATGGGGGCCTCGCCGGGCCGGGTTTGGAAGGGCACCTCTCGGCCGGCGTCATCCACCAGCCGCCACGTGGCCGGGTCGATGGCCAGGGCGGGGTTGAAGGGCAGCGTCACCACATCGGTGCGGCTCCAGGTGAGCGGGTTGAAGACCAGCAGCGGCTGCGCGCCCTCAGGCACGCCGGTCCGGTCCACCCGGCGGGCGATGTCCTCCAGGGCGCTCTGGGCCAGCAGGTGCGCCATCTGGTGCGACTCGGCGAACCGGGTGAGCATCTCCCGGTGCACCTGGTCAACCGAGCAGCCGCAGATGGAGTCGTGGGGGTGGTTCTCCACAAGGCGCTCCCAGGCGGTCCAGAGGTAGGTCTGCTCGTAGCGGCCGCCCAGCAGCCAGGCCAGCGCCTGCAGCGGCTCGGCGTAGCGCTCCAGGGCGACCTGGCACTGCTGGTTCTGCCGCTTCAGGTAGAGGCGGGCGGAGAGCACGCCGGGCAGCAGGTGCGCCTTGCGGCCGAAGGCCCGGCCCTCCCCTTTCCAGACCACCTGCAGCTGCGGGTTCTCGCCCTTCACGGCCGCCACGTACTCCTCCAGGGAGCCGAGCCGGTACTCGACGCCCTCGGCGGCCAACTCTCGGTTGATCTCGGCCAGCAGCCCGGGCAGCCGTTCATCGCTGGGCAGGTGGTCGCCGCCCATGGGCTCCAGCAGGAAGCGGGTGGTGGCGAAGGCCTTCAGGTGGGCCACCGTGCGGCGGGCCCGGCCGACGGTCTGGTCCCGGGTGCGCGCCGGGTCGTCCGGATAATCGGCATAGTGGCTGCGGTAGTACTCCAGGGGCAGGTAGATCCCGAGGATGCGGGTGCCGTCGGGGCCCTCCCACCAGAACTCGGACTGCATGGCGGCCGGGAACTGGGCCGCGTTGTACGGGTGGGCGAAGCGGTAGCAGTCGGGGTGACCGGGGTAGCCATCCCCCGGGGGGTGGCCCACAGGCGGGGCGCCGAAGCCCCGCCACACAACGGCGCTCTCGATGCCGAAGCCGGCCAGGATCGCCGGCATGCCAGCCGAGTGGCCGAACTGGTCGGGCAGGTAGCCGACGCGGCTGGTCCGCACGCCCAGCTCCCGGGCGGTCCGCTCCCCCAGCCAGAGGTTGCGGATGTGCGCCTCGGGGCTCACCAGGAACTCGTCGGGCAGGATGTGCCAGGGCCCCACGGCCAGCCGGCCCGACCGGATGTGGCCCACCAGCCGCCTCCGGTTCTCGGGCCGCACGGCCAGGTAATCCTTCAGCACGATGGTCTGCCCGTCGAGGGTGAACCGGAAGGACGGGTCGCGGTCGAGGTTGTCCAGCAGCTGATCGACGATGTTCACGAGCCGGAAGCGGAACTGCTGGTAGGTGGTCCACCACTCGCGGTCCCAGTGGGTGTGGTGGTACATGATCACCTGCGTCTTCTGCTCGGACATGGGGGTCGCATCCCTCCGTTCGTCCCGCCGGCGGACGGCCGGCGCCCGCCGCCAACTGTGGGGTCCCTCCTGCGTCACCGGTCAGGGCCTGCCCCGCCCGGGGTCCTGGCGCGCCCCTGCGCGAGCCGCGGCGAACAGCCGCCGCAGCGCGGCGTAGTCCTCCTCCTCCAGGGGCTCCATGGAGTCGAGGTCGGTGGCGAAGTAGAGCGAGGGTACGCCCAGCTCCAGCTGCACCTGCAGGTACTCCCGCCAGGCGGCCCGGCTGGGCATGGGCCAGTTGTCGGTGTCGATCAGGTGGTGGGGCAGCGCCGCCCGGGCGACCCGGGCCCGGTGCCGCATCTGCGCCACCACGGGGCTGCCGGTGTTGATGTCGTTGAGCCGGATCATGTCGGTGACCTGGGCGAAGTAGGGGTTGGGGGTGTGGGTCATCACCAGCGCGCCGGGCTTCACCCGCTTGGCCTCGTCGTGCAGGATCCAGAGCAGCCTGCGCAGCAGCTCCACCCCCCACTCCCGGCCGTACCGCCGGAGGCCGGGGCCGCTGGGGGTGCGCGCGGAGAAGTCCACCTTGAAGCCGTCGGCGTCGTAGCCCTCCGGGGAGAGCATCAGCCGCACGGCCCGGCGCAGCCGCTCCTCGTAGGCGGGGTTGGAGGGGTCGGCGGCCACGGGCAGCCCCGCGGCGTTGGTGACGCAGAGCTCCGCCGGCAGCCCCTCGGGGTCCCAGGCCTTCCACCAGAGCAGCACCCGCTGCCCGGCGGCGTGGCGCCCGGCGATCCAGGCCTTCAGGTCCGGCCACTTGGCCGGGTCGGCCTCGCAGGTGCCGTAGGTGGCGGACCACTTGTCGTCGATGACCACGATGCCCGGCCGCACGCCGCGGGCCTCCAGCGCCGCCAGGAAACGGTCGTAGTTCGCCTGCGTGGCCAGCTCCGGCGCCCGGGCACTGGTGAGGTTGGCCAGGTGGCACTGGGCACCCCAGCCGCAGAGGATGGGCTCGTGCCACCAGTCGGGCCGGCCGGCGGGCTGGGACAGGTCCACCAGGCCGCGCCGGGCCAGCTCCGCCACGTAGCGCTCCAGCCCGGTATAGGGGTCGGGCTGGTCGAAGAGGAAGAGCACGCCGGGCGAGACGAACTCGCCGTCCACCGCCGTCTGCCCCTCGTAGGTCAGGCGGAGCGCGAAGCCGTCCTCCATGCCGTCGTAGTGGAACCCGGTGAACTGGTGCTCGCCCGGCCGCACCACCAGGCCCATCATCGCCCAGGGGCCGGCGGGCAGCTCCGGCTCGGCGCCGGCTGCGGTCCCGTCAGGCGCACTCTCGGCAACCCCTGCGCTGCGGTCCACGCCGCCCTGGTCCGTGGCGACCGAGCCGGTGCGCAGGAGCCCGGCCCCGCTCACCGGCGTGCGGGAGAGGCCGTAGCAGAAGGGGGCCGGGGTGAAAATCCAGTGGCGCCGCCCCGGCAGGGCGCCGGAGCCGCAGACGTCGATCAGGGTGGGCTCCGAGGCGGCGATGGCCCGCCGCTCCGAGCCCCAGGGTTCGGGGTTGAAGACCGAGCGGAAGCCGGCGCCGCTCAGGAAGAAGCCGCTGCCGAAGCGGAGCGCGCCGGAATAGTACCCGCCGAAGAGGTGCAGGTCGGTGATCCGGCCGGCGCCGGCCACCTCCAGGCGGGCCTCCAGCGACTCCTCCCGGCACTGCAGAACCAGCGCCTTCCGCTGCCAGTGGCTGCTGACGGCCCGCACCGTCACCTGCACGCCGTCGGCAGTCTGCACCGCCTCGGGCGGCTCCAGGCGGGCGCTCTCATCGAGGCCCTCCCTGGCGTGCAGGCTGGCGCCGAGGAAGAGCTCCGCCCAACGGTTCCCCGCCGCGTCCTCCAGGACGGCGAACGGGCGGTCTGCGGGAAGGCGGAGCCTGTAGGCGGCCGCCTCCACCAGCAGCCCGCCGTCTATCTGCGCAACCTTTGCCATTCCGCTCTGGCCCCCTGTAGTCCATGATGTGCGCTGACTTGTCGGCAGAAATCCGTGCCTTGACTTGATAGGATATCCGGGGTACTTTGTCTAACACCTATACTAAGTGAGTGTTCGCCTGTCCCCGTGGGAATTCCTCTCGCCGCGCACCGATTGTGACATCAGCTTGGGGAGGTCTCGTCGTGCAGGAGAAGCGCAGCAAGGACCTGACGTTCATCATGGTGGGCCACGCCCACATCGACCCTGTCTGGCTCTGGGACTGGCGCGAGGGTTACGAGACGGTGAAGGCCACCTTCCGCTCCGCCCTGGACCGGCTGCGGGAGAATCCGGAAATGGTCTTCATCCACAGCTCCGCGGCGCACTACGCCTGGATGGAGAACCACCCGGAGATGCTGGCCGAGATCAGGGAGGCGGTCGCCCGGGGCCAGTGGGAGCCCGTGGGCGGCTGGTGGGTGGAGCCCGACGCCAACATCCCCTCCGGCGAGGCCCTGGCCCGCCAGGGGCTCTACGGGCAGCGGTACTTCGAACGGGTGCTGGGCCGGCGGGCGCGGATCGCCTTCCTGCCCGACACCTTCGGCCACCCGGGCACGCTGCCGCAGCTCTTCCGTCAGGCAGGGCTGGAGTACTTCGCCTTCATGCGGCCCGGGGCCAGCGAGCTCGACCTGCCGTCGAACCTCTTCCGCTGGCGCTCCCCCGACGGTTCGGAGGTGCTGGCGGTCCGGGTGGAGAGCTACAGCACCAACCCGGTCTACGTGCAGATGTCGCTGGAGCGGAACCTCCACTGGCGGCCGGAGGACGCCCGGGTCTGGGTTCACCTCTTCGGCGTGGGCAACCACGGCGGCGGGCCGACGCGCAGGGCCATCGCGTCCATCCGGGAGGCCAACGCCTCCCCCGACTGGCCCACCCTCCGGTTCGGCTCGCTGGAGTCCTTCTTCGCCGCGCACGCCGGGCGCACGGACGTGCCGGTCTGGGCCGGGGAGCTGCAGCATCACGCCCGGGGCTGCTACAGCGCCCACTCGGGCATCAAGGCGTGGAACCGGCAGGCGGAGTCGGCGCTGCTCGCCGCCGAGAGGTGGGCGGCCGTCGCCTCCTTCTACGGCCTGGCCTACCCCGGCGAGCGGCTGGAGCACGCCTGGCGGCTGCTGCTGTTCAACCAGTTCCACGACATCCTGGCCGGTTCGGCCATCCCGGCCGCGTATGCGGACGCGCAGCGGGAGCTGGACGAGGCCAGCGCGGTGGCGGACCGGACGGGCTACGCCGCCCTGCAGGTGATCGCCCAGCGCATCGACACGCGGCGGGGCGCCCGGCCGGCGGCGGAGATCGAGCCCATCCGCCGGGTGCGCTGGAGCCCCGAGAGCTGGACCGTGGACCTGGGCGACGGCACGCCGGTGGTCGTCTTCAACCCGAGCCCCTGGCCCCGCACCGAGGTGGTGGCGGTGGAGCTGAACGAGTGGGGCGCCGAGGACCTGAAGGTGCTGGACGACCAGGAGCGCCCGGTGGTGCACCAGCTGGGCCGGCCCGACTCCGTCACCACCGCCCGGCCCCGGGTGCTCTTCACCGCCGAGGTGCCGGCCCTGGGGTACCGGGTCTACCGCGTGGTGGACGAGCCGGCGGCCACCGCTCCTGAGGGCGGGCTCTCCGCCTCGCAGGAGGTCCTGGAGAACCGCTGGTGGCGCCTGGAGCTGAACCCGGCCACCGGCGCCCTGAAGGGGCTCTGGGACAAGTCCCGTGGGCTGCAGCTGCTGGCCGGCGCCGGCGCCCGGCTCCTCGTGGTGGAGGATCCCTCCGACACCTGGGGCCACGGCGTGACCGCCCTCAGGCACGAGGCCGGGGCCTTCGCCTGCACCCGGGTGGAGCTGCTGGAGGACGGGCCGGTACGGGCGACGTGGCGCATCAGCTACCGCTGGACGGCTGGGGCCGATGCCTACGCCACGGCGCAGCAGGAGATCAGCCTGTTCCGTGATACGCCGGGCATCGAGGGGCGCCTGACGGTGGACTGGCACGACCGGCACCGGGCGCTGAAGCTGGCCTTCCCCCTCGCACTCGACGAGGCGCGCGCCACCTTCTCGGTGCCTTACGGCCACGCCGTCCGCCCGGCGGACGGACAGGAGGAGCCGCTGCAGCAGTGGATGGACGTGACGGGCTTCGTCCGGGACGCCAGGGGCGCCCGGCACGCCGCAGGCGTCGCCCTGCTGAACGATGGCAAGTACGCGGGCGACGTCCTGGGCGGCGAGATGCGGCTGACGATCCTGCGCAGCCCGGTCTACGCCCACCACGACCCGAGCAGGCTGGAGCAGGGCGTGCAGTACCACTACCAGGATCAGGGAGAGCAGACGGTGCGCTGGCGCCTGGTGCCGCATGCGGGCTCCTGGGTCGACGCCGGCGTCGTCCGGGCGGCCCACGACCTGAACGCTCCGCTGGCCGTCATCCGCGAGTACGCCCACCCGGGCGATCTGCCCAAGGTGGCCGGCTTCGTCACGGTCGATCCGCCCGACCAGGTGGTGGTGACCGCGCTCAAGCAGGCCGAGGAGGGCGACGACCTGATCCTCCGGCTCTACGAGCCCGCGGGCCGCCCGGCGAGGGCGCGCATCAGCGTCCCGCTGGCGCAGGCCGCCTTCGCGGTCGAGGCGGGCCCCCATCAGGTGAAGACGTACCGCATCAGCCGTGCAGGCGAGGTGCGGGAGGTCAACTTCCTGGAGGAGTAGGCGTCTGGCTGGTGCGCGCGTCTCGATGGGCGCGACCTTGGCATCGACCCAGGAGTTCCACCAACTTTATCTAATGGCTGTAGTAAGTGTCGCGGGCGCGGGTTCTGCCCCGCGCCCGCACGGCCCGCCGGAAGGGAAGGTGTGACCCCCGTGATCCTGTACCTCGTGCGCCACGGCCAGTCCGAAGGAAACATCGTCACCTACGACGTCCCCGACGGCCGCCTGACCCCCCTCGGCCGGCAGCAGGCCGAGGAGACCGCCCGCCGCCTGGCGGAGGAGGGCCTCGACCTGCTCATCAGCAGCCCGCTCCGCCGGGCGCTGGAGACCGCCCTGGCCACCCAGGCGCGCACCGGCCTGCCCCTGGAGGTCTGGCAGCGGCTGTGGGAGTACCGGGACCTGGAGCCGGCGCAGTTCCTGGGGCGGCGCGGCGTGCTGGAACTCTGCCCCGGAGCGCTGTGCGACGACGACCTGCCCCAAGACGGGTTCGAGTGCGGCTGGGAGACGCCGGAGACCGCATTCGCCCGGGCCCGGGACATGTTCGATCGCATCCGCCGCCGGTTCGGCGCCACCGATCAGAAGGTGGCCATCTTCGCGCACGGCACCTTCAACGTGTTCCTGCTGATGGCCATGATGGGCCGCCCCTGGCAGCCTGGCCTCTGGATTGAGCAGCGCAACTGCTGCATCAACCGGATCCACATCGACCCGCAGCACGTGCGCATCCTCGGCATCAACGACGTGGCGCACCTGAGCACCTCGACCATCTAGTCCCCCGCCTGCCCCGGACGGCCTGCGCATCCCCGGCCCCGTGCTGCGGGGAGAGCGCTGGGCGGGCGGTCGGACCCCCATTCCTCGACACTGCGGTGAGAAGGAGGAGCAGCACATGATGCGCTTTCCGGAAGGGTTCCTCTGGGGCGTCGCCACCTCGTCCTACCAGATCGAGGGCGCGGTGCACGAAGACGGGCGGGGCGAGTCCATCTGGGACCGGTTCGCCCGCACCCCCGGCAACACGCTGAACGGCGACACCGGGGACGTCGCCTGCGACCACTACCACCGGTACGCCGAGGACGTCGCCCTCATGGCCGACCTGGGCTATGGCGCCTACCGGTTCTCCGTCGCATGGCCCCGCATCCAGCCCGACGGCCGGGGGCCCGCCAACCAGAAGGGGCTGGACTTCTACCGCCGCCTGGTGGCCCGCCTGCTGGAGCGGGGGATCACGCCCATGGTCACCCTCTACCACTGGGACCTGCCTCAGGCGCTGCAGGAGAAGGGCGGCTGGCTGAACCGCGACACGGCCGAGCGCTTCGGCGAGTTCGCCGCGCTCATGTTCGACGCCCTGGGCGACGCGGTGAAGCTCTGGCTCACCCACAACGAGCCCTGGTGCGCCTCGATGCTGGGCCACTTCCGCGGCGTGCACGCCCCGGGGATGAAGGACCTGCGGGCCGGCGTGATCAGCTCGCACCACATCCTGCTCTCCCACGGCCGGGCGGTCACGGCCTATCGGGACGGCAACTACCGGGGGCAGATCGGCATCGCCCCCAACCTGCTGCCCAACTACCCCCTCACCGACTCCGCGGCCGACCGCGAGGCCACGCGCATCTCCGACGGCTACGTGAACCGCTGGTTCCTCGACCCGGTACTGAAGGGCAGCTACCCGGCGGACATGCTGGCCTTCTACACCCAGGTCGTCGGACCCCTGGACTTCATCAAGGAAGGCGATCTGGCAGCGATGGGCGCGCCGGTGGACCTCCTCGGCATCAACTACTACCGGCGGCGCACCATCGAGGCCGACCCCACATCGGAGCTGGGCTTCAGGGTCCACGACATCGTGCCGGGCACCCCCACCACCGTCACCGGTTCCGAGATCGTGCCGGAGTGCCTCTACGACCTGCTGCTCTGGGTGAAGGCCAACTACGGCGACGTGCCGCTGTACATCACCGAGAACGGCATGGTCCGGGATGACCGCATCGGCCCCGACGGCCAGGTGCACGACCCCGAGCGGGTCGACTTCCTGCGGCGCCACGTGGCGGCCGCGTACCGGGCGATCGAGGCCGGCGTGAACCTCAGGGGCTTCTTCGCCTGGTCGTTCATGGACAACTTCGAATGGGCCTTCGGGTACAGCCAGCGCTTCGGGCTCGTCTACGTGGACTACGCGACGCAGGCCCGCATCCCCAAGGACAGCGCCCGGTGGTGGGGCCAGGTGGCCCGCCGGAACGGGCTGGACGAGGTGGACGTGGCCCTCGCGCAGCAGCCGCTCGCAGCCGATTCCCCGAGCAGCGGCGCCCGGCCGATGTTCACCGAGCGGGAGGAGTAGCGCCCGCGCTTTCGGACGCGAACCGAGCGGGAGGCGTTGCGTCCAGGCCGGCCGCACGCCCCGCTGGCAGCGTCGCTGCCGGCGGGCCGCCGTTTCTGCAGGAACCCATCTCACGGGAGGGATGCCCATGCCCCGCTTCACCGTAACCGAGGCCACCTGGTCAGGCGTGCCCGCCCTGCGCCTGAGCGACGGCGAGGCCCAGACCGCCGCACTGCTGGTGCCCGGCCTGGGCGGGAACCTGATCTCCCTGACAGACCGGGGAGAGGAGCTGCTGCGCACTGCCCCTGACGCCCGGTCGCTGCGGGAGAAGCCGGCCCGGTGGGGGATTCCCGTCCTGATGCCCCCGAACCGCATCGTCGGCGGCCGGTTCCGCTTCAACGGGCGCGAGTACCAGCTGGAGCTGACCGACTCGTCCGGGCTGCACCACAACCACGGCTTCCCGCTGCGCCGGGCATGGCAGGTCGCCGCCACCGGCGCGGATGGCGGCGCTTCCGCGACCATCCGCTTTGCGGCATCCGACCACCCCGACGTCATGGCCCAGTTCCCCCACCCCTTCGTGCTGGAGCTGACCTACACCCTGACGGGGCGCAGCCTGCGCTGCCGCCCGGTCGCGCGGAACCTGGGTGACGAGCCGATGCCCTTCGGGCTCGGCTTCCACCCGTACTTCCTGGCCCCCGAAGGGGAAGAGGTCTTCATCCGGCTGACGCCCGGCCGGCTCTGGGAGATGACGGACTGGCTGCCCACCGGCCGGTTCCACGAACCGCACGGCGTCTACGACCTGTCGACCTGGCAGCCGGCGCACGCGGCGACGCGGGGCGAGGGCTACCGCGTGACGGATCCCGAGCCCGACGGCTGGAGCCGGTTCGAGCTGGCCAACCGCACCACGGGCCGCACGCTCGCCTTACGTGCCGCGCCCGCCTACCGGCACTGGCTGATCTTCAACGGCTTCGCCGGCAGCTTCAGCGCCGAGCCTTACACCTGCATGACCAACGCCTTCAACCTCGATCTCGATCCCGCCGTCTCGGGCATGGACGCCCTGGCGCCTGGCGAGGAGCGCCGGGGCCTGGACTGGGAGCTGACCTGGACGGACCGGGCGCGCTAGGAGCCTGTCCGGGTAACCGCACGTGAGATAGGGGCAGACTCCCAATGATTGGATATCAACGATCGTGCCTACTTCTTCATGCGCTGTC
>NZ_JAGGLG010000043.1 GCF_017874315.1 Symbiobacterium terraclitae
GAGGCTTAGCCGGTCCTTTATCTGGCACTACATACCACCAAGCGCCTCTCGTGAGCCGACCTGCGGCCACCAAAGGCGCCTTTGTCTGCAACCTGCGGAAACACCGCCCCTCGCGGGGCGGTGTTTCCTCGCTTCCGGTCTACGCCGTCACCGTGCCGGGCTGGCCCTTCTGGGCGGTGCCCAGCACCCGCTTCACCATCTCGTGCTCCCGGTTCAGCCGGCAGGCTGTGGTGGGGAAGAGCTCGTCCTTGGGGTTGGGCACCTTGTAGGTGTCGATAATCCCCTCCGAGATCGCCTGGTTGACCAGCTCGTACGTCTTCCGGTCCACGATCTCAGACCCGGCCAGCACCCGCAGGAAGTACTTCAGGCCCACGAAGGGCTTGCCGTACTCGGCGCTGTCCAGCTTGCGGATCATCATCTCCATGTCGTACATCGCCGGCGGGAGGATGCCCAGCAGCGCCTCAATCGTGGTGAACTGGTTGACGAAGGACATCACGTCCTTGCTCATCGTCTTCTCAACCGCCACCACGTGGACCTGCTTCCCCCGGGCGCGCAGCTTGCGGATGACCTGGATCATGTCGCGGTCGCCGCAGACCAGCACGAACGTGTCGATGTCGTCGCGTGTGTACATCATCTCCAGTGCGTCGAGGCTCATCTCGATGTCTGCTGCGTTCTTGCGCGTGCCGTCCTCGTAGTTCTTGGAGAAGACGTGGCGCGGCTCCACGCTGCGCCGCTGCAGGTCGCTCATCAAGCCGCGGAACTCCTCGTGGTCGAAGTCGGCGTAGGCGTGCATCAGGCAGACCTGCCCGTCGGAACGCTCCCCCATCTCACGCAGGCTGGTGATCAACCGGTCCAGGTCGGGTGCCACGCCGTACTGCTGCTTCATGCTCCAGTAGATATTTTCGTAATCCATAAAGATGACCGATCTCAACTGGGTCCCTCCTCATTACTCA
This sequence comes from Symbiobacterium terraclitae, assembly GCF_017874315.1. Classification (NCBI taxonomy): domain Bacteria; kingdom Bacillati; phylum Bacillota; class Clostridia; order Eubacteriales; family Symbiobacteriaceae; genus Symbiobacterium; species Symbiobacterium terraclitae. Next base: position 954 of record NZ_JAGGLG010000043.1, read on the forward strand.
CCCTGCTCCTAGCTTTGGCCGATACCGCCCCTTCCATACCACTGTTACTGGCCAGCATACGAAAACCGGGTGACCCGTGCCACAAGGCACGTTCACCCGGTCTTCCGGCAGCGCGCTCCAATCCGTCATGCTGGCAAGCACCGCTCAACCCTTGCCCTGGATCAGAGAACGGGGTGGTGTTCAGTTCTCAAGCAGCGCACGGCGAACCGCCGCGGCTGCCTCGCGCGGCACGAACAGGAAGCAGCGGGTCACCGGCTGAGTCGCGATCCCCCTGAGAACCGCCGATACCTCCGTGACCTCACGCAGCTCGGGCGGCACCGTCCAGGAGAGGAGGATCTGGATGGGGGACGTGGAGCCCTGCTCGGGCCGCACGTAGTACTGGTAGGCCGCGGCGGCCGCCCGGTCGGTGCGGTGGTAGTAGTCGGGGTCGAACCCCGCCGCGGCCAGCGCCGCCCGCACCGCCTCCTCCCTGGGCCCGGTGAGCTCCCCGTCCAGCCGGATGCCGGCGAAGAGGTGCCGGTTCAGGAAGCGAAGGCTCAGGTCGGCCAGGACGGGGTCGGGCGCCTGGGTCCAGCGCTTCACGGCGTAGAGGACGTCGGTCTCGTCGAGGGCCAGGTACTGGGAGAGGCTCAGCTCCCGCCCGGCCAGCACCGGCTCCAGCGCCGGCGGCAGGAAGCCCAGCTCCTCCGCCGCCCCCTCCCGCACCAGGGCCACCGCCCGGCGCAGCGCCAGCTCCAGCAGCACCTCGCTGGAACGCGTCGCCTTGTGGAAATAGACGTTCCAGTACATGAAGTAGCGGGCCAGGAGGAACTCCTCGGCGGAGGTGATGCCCTTGTCCGTGAGGACCACCCGCCCGTCCACCACCGTGATGGTCTGGATCAGCCGCTCCAGGTCGAACTGGCCGTAGGTGACGCCGCACATGCGGCTGTCCCGCAGGAGGTAGTCCATGCGGTCCACGTCCAGCTGGCTCGAGATCAGCTCCTTCAGGAAGGGTGGACCATCCCAGGTTCCGCTTACGAACGAGGCAATTCGCGCCGGCCATGCCAGATTCCTGTCGGCGAGGATGCGGGAGATGCTGGAATCGGGGCCGGCGATGATCCGCACCACCCAGTCCTCGTGCCGCATGCCGGTCACCTTCTCGAACAGGTGCGAGAAGGGGCCGTGGCCGATGTCGTGCAGCAGGGCGGCGGCGCAGGCCATGGCCCGCAGGTCGGGGTCGATCTGCACCCCGTGCTCCACCAGGTGGCGCAGGACCCGGTTCATCAGGTGGTAGACACCCAGCGAGTGGGCGAACCGGGTGTGCTCCGCCCCGGGGTAGGAGATGAAGGAGGTGCCCAGCTGCCGGATGCGCCTGAGGCGCTGGAACTCCGGGCTCTGGATGAGCGCGAAGATCGTCGGGTCGGTCACGGCGATGTTGCCGTGGATCGGATCGCGGAATATGTACTCCTTCATCATCGACGCCCCCCTGATGCGGACCCCGGGACGATAGCGTTCCCTGCTGCTGCGCTTTTCTGTCTGCAATACGGCGGTACCGGCGGCAATCCCTGCTCCGGTGCCCGCCGGCGCCCCACAAGCAAGCCGGGCCTGTGCGCCACGCTGGCTGCACAGGCCCGCCGTCGCTATGGGATGTCTTACGCCTTCCCCTCCCGGTACTTCAGCGCCGCCGCGATGAAGTCGCGGAAGAGCGGGTGCGGCCGGTTGGGACGGCTCTTGAACTCGGGGTGGTACTGCACGCCCACGAACCAGGGGTGGCCCTCCAACTCCATGACCTCCACCAGGTTCCCCTCGGGCCAGACGCCCACCGCCTTCAGCCCGGCGGCCTCGAGCCGCTCCAGGTAGGCGTTGTTCACCTCCCAGCGGTGCCGGTGCCGCTCATAGATCAACTCCTCGCCGTAGGCGGCGTGGGCCTTCGAGCCGGGCTTGAGCTGGCAGGGATAGGCGCCGAGCCGCATGGTGCCGCCGAGGTGGGTGACCTCCTTCTGCTGCGCCATCAGGTCGATCACCGGGTCCTTGCAGTCCATGACGAACTCCGTGGAGTTGGCCTTGGGCAGGCCCAACAGGTGGCGCGCCACCTCGATCACCACCGACTGCATGCCCATGCAGATGCCGAAGAAGGGCACCTGGTTCTCCCGGGCATAGCGGATGGCGTTGATCTTGCCCTCGATGCCCCGGTAGCCGAAGCCGCCGGGAACGAGGATCCCGTCCACCCGGCCCAGCAGGTTGGCCAGCGCCTCCTCCGCCGCGCCGTTCTCCAGCCGCTCCGAGTCGATCCAGTGGATGCGCACCCGGGCGTCGTTATGGATCCCGGCGTGGTGCAGCGACTCCACCACGGAGAGGTAGGCGTCTTCCAGGGCGACGTACTTGCCCACCAGGGCGATGTCCACCTCTCTCTGCGGGTGGAGGGCCTTGTCCACCAGCCCCCGCCACTCCTTCAGGTCGGGGGTGCGGTCCGCCAGCCCCAGCCGCTGGCAGACGATGCGCGCCAGCCCCTCCTCCTCCAGGGCCAGGGGCACCATGTAGAGCGAGTCCAGGTCGATGTTGGGGATGACGGCCTCAGGCGGCACGTCACAGAAGAGGGCGATCTTCTCCCGCAGGTCCCTCGGGATCTCCCGGTCGGAGCGGCAGACGATCACGTCGGGCTGGATGCCGATGGAGCGCAGCTCCCGCACCGAGTGCTGCGTCGGCTTCGTCTTCAGCTCGCCCGAGGCGTCGATGTAGGGCACCAGGGTGACGTGGATGAAGAGCACGTCATCCTTGCGGGGCACCTCGTTCTTGAACTGCCGGATGGCCTCGAGGAAGGGCTGCCCCTCGATGTCGCCCACCGTTCCGCCGATCTCCACCAGCACCACGTCGGCGCCGCTGTCGTCGGCCACCCGGTGGATGTTCGCCTTGATCTCATTGGTGATGTGCGGGATCACCTGGACGGTACCACCCAGGTAGTCGCCCCGGCGCTCCTTGGCGATGACCGAGGAGTAGATCTTGCCGGTGGTGACGTTGTTCCCCTTGCCCAGGTTCACGTCCATGAACCGCTCATAGTGCCCGAGGTCCAGGTCGCACTCGGCGCCGTCCTCGGTGACGAAGACCTCACCGTGCTGAATCGGGTTCATGGTGCCCGGGTCCACGTTCAGGTACGGGTCAAATTTAAGGGCGGTGACCCTATAGCCTCGACTCTTGATGAGCCGGCCGAGGGACGCCGCCGTAATGCCTTTTCCGAGCCCCGATACCACGCCGCCTGTTATGAAGATGAACTTGGCCATTCACGTGCCCCTCCCTGGAAGATCGGCCGCTCCTGGTACCATGTATAAATACTTGACCATTCTAGCCATCTGCGCGGTCGCTGTCAAGGCGGGAGGGGATACCCCGTATCCCCCCGAATCCCCCCGGCGCTCAGCGCTCCTCGTCCAAGTCCTCGTCGTCGGAGAGGACGTCCTCCTCATCTTCGTCGAGGGCGAACTCGTCGTCCAGCTCCTCGCCGAGCTCCTCCTCATCTTCTTCCCCAACCAGGTCCAGCTCATCCTCGTCGCTGAGGACAACCCGGCTGGTGTGGGCGGGCGTGCCGTCCGGTCGGATGCGCACCACCTTGGCGGTCTTGGGCTGCCACTCCCGCAGACCCCACTCGCCGCCTCCCTGGTGGATGAAGCGCGAGTCGAGGTTGATCTCGGTGTGCATCTGCGCGATCAGACGGCCGGGGTTCTCCTGGTTGATGGCCTTCACCTGCATGACCGCGGTGATCAGCTCCTTGAAGTGCATCGGCTTGCCGTGCTTCTTCAGGATGGTGAAGGCGAGGTCGGTTACCGACATATCAGGCTTCAGATCCATAGGCGCTCCCATCACTTCTACACTCCCTGCTGTCCATCCACCTCGATGGGCAGCCACAGGTCCACAGGCCAACCCGTCAGCCGCCAAAAAAACCGAGGAGTGTTTCGACTGCCGCGCGCCGATTCCTGCTAACCAATCGCAGTATGCACTGAAATTTGTCGTGCGCCCGGCAGTGCATCAGGACCATGCCAACCTATGCGCCTCCCGCGGCCCCGGTCACCGCAGAATCGAAAGACTCCGCCCCGCCTTCGCGCGCGGTCGGAGTCTTCTACTTTCTGGTCAGCCTATACGGCTTCTTGGTTTACTCTTCGCCATCGGTCGGCTGGTATGGCGCCTCCGGGACAGCCTCAAGCGCGCTCGGTGAGCCTCTGCACGATGAACGCCGCCACCTGAGAGGGCACCGTGCCGGGGCCGAAGCCAGCGTCGAAGCCGAGCTCGACGGCCAGCTCGTGGGTGATGCGCGGGCCGCCGGCGATGAGCAGCACGCGGTCCCGCATCCCCTCGGCCTCCAGCAGGTCCACCAGGCCGGTGAGGTTCGTGAGGTGCACGTTCTTCTGCGTGACCACCTGGCTCACCAGGATGGCGTCGGCATCCACCTCCCGCGCTTTCGCCACCAGCGTCTCGTTGGGCACCTGGCTGCCCAGGTTCCACACCCGGAAGCCCTGGTAGCGCTCCAGGCCGTAGTCGCCGTGGAACCCCTTCATGTTCAGAATGGCGTCGAGCCCGACCGTGTGCGCGTCGGAGCCGGTGCAGGCGCCCACCACCCGGATGGGCCGGCCCAGCCGCTCCGCCACGATGCGGTCGACCTCCTGCATGGACCACTTCGGGGCCGTGACCTCGGGCACGTGGATCGCGTCCAGGTCGACGCCGCGGGTCGCCCGGGCGTAGATCACGAAGAAGGTGTAGCCGCCGCCCAGGTCGCGCATGGCCGCCACCTGCGGGTTCTCCAGGTTCATCTGCAGGCAGAGCTGCCGGGCGGCCTCCCGGGCCTTCCCGCCGATGGGCACGGGCAGGGTGAAGGAGAGCTGCACGGCGCCGTCGCCGGTCGTGTCGCCGTAGGGCAGGATCACGTGGCTCACCGCTCGGCGCCCCCTTTCAGGCACAGGTCGTAGAAGGGGTTCAGGTAGCCCTCGCCCCTGGGCAGCACGCCGTCCAGCCCCTTGCCGCCCTCCGGCGGGCGGCGGATGCCGGCGAAGACCCCGTCGGCGATGGCGGCGAAGAGACCGGTCCCGGCGATGGACTCCAGCAGCTCCACCGTGCGGGAGAGCACCTCGGTCGCCCGCCGCTCGATGCGCCCGCCCGGGGTGAGTTGGAACTCCTGGACGAAGTGGCGGGCGTAGTTGAAGATGTAGCGGGCGTTCTCGAGGGCCAGGAACCGGTCGTGCAGGAACGGCGTGTGAATCGCTTCCGTGAGGATGCCCACCAGGTGGATCTGCTGCCCCGTGGCCACGCTGGTGAGGTTGAAGAGGGCGTTCATCACGTGGCCCATGAAGATGTCGCCCGTCATGTAGCGGGTGGGCGGCATGTACTTCAGCGGGGCGTTGGGGAAGCAGGTGCGGCTCAGCAGGGCGTCGGCCATCTCGTAGAGCAGGCCGTCCTCCAGGGCAGGATCCATCTCGAAGGCGTGGCCGAGCCCGATCTGGGCGTCGACCATGCCCGAGAGGTGGGCGAACTGCTCGTTGATGAACTGCGACGCCAGCACCGTGTGGGCCGCCTCGTAGGCGTCGGCCGTGGTCAGGTAGTTGTCCTCGCCCGTGTTGATGATGATCCCGGCCTCGGCCTGGATCATGCGGGCGAAGTGCTGGTCGATCAGCGTCCGCTTCGGGTTGATGTCGCGGAAGAGGATGCCGTACATCGAGTCGGAGAGCATCATATCCAGCCGCTCCAGCGCCCCCAGCGCCGCGATCTCGGGCATGCAGAGGCCGCTGGCGTAGTTGGTGAGGCGCACATACCGGCCCAGCTCCTGGCTGACCTCGTCCAGGGCCCGCCGCATGATGCGGAAGTTCTCCTGGGTGGCGTACGTCCCGGCGAAGCCCTCGGTAGTCGCCCCCTCGGGCACGTAGTCCAGCAGCGACTGGGCGGTGGAGCGGATGACGGCGATCACGTCCGCCCCCTGCCGGGCCGCCAGCTGCGCCTGCACCACGTCCTCGTAGATGTTGCCCGTGGCCACGATGAGGTAGAGCCACGGCCCCGGCCGCTCGCCGTAGCGGGCGATCAGTTCCTCCCGGGTCCGCCGGTTCCGGTGGATGCGCGCAAGGGCAGCCCGGGCCAGCCGCTCCGCCTCCGCCCGGATCTGCTCGCCGGGCAGCAGCGGCACCTGCATCAGGTCCAGCTGGCCGGAGGCGACGGCCTCCGCCACCTGCTGGGGCGTCTGCCCCGTGCGGGCGCAGGCGTTGGCCATCCAGAAGGCGGCGCCCCGGTCCAGCCCGCCGCCGTCGGCGAGCGCCTCCACCACCAGGTTGGCCAGCGGGACCTCGTCGGGCCCCTTCCCCTCCACCCCGAAGAGCCGCACCACGGCCCGCTCGATCGCCGTGGTGGTGTGCGCCTCGATGAAGGGCTGAACTTCTGCGGTGATCCGGCGGGCGAGCGCGCGGGCCCGCGCCACCTGATCGGGGTCGATGCGTAGCGTGAGCGACAAGGGCGATCCCTCCGCTTCAGTCTTCAGGGTTCAGGTTGTGGGCGATGCCCGCCACCAGGTCCGCCACCGGCCGCCCGGCCACCTCGGCCACCCGGGCGCAGAAGTCCGCGGGGTCGTAGTCCGGCCCCACCGGCGAGTAGGCGTTGGTGGTGACGGCGGCGAGGTCGATTCCCCGCCGCACCCAGACCCGCCCGCCCTGGCGGCGCCAGCGGCGCCAGGCGGTCCGGCCCGCCAGCACGCGGGTCGGGTCGTCCACGAGGATGGGCAGCCCGCCCAGCCGGCGGGCCAGCAGGGCCATGAGCAGGCCGTCGGTGAGCGCGCCGCCCAGGCTGAGGACCGTGCCCGGGGGTGCCGCAGCGGCAGCCTCCGCCACCGCCGCCGAATCGGTCAGCGCGCTGGCCACCGGCACGGCCGCCGGCGGGCCCTCAGGGGGCAGGAGCGCCACCGGCGGAAGCGCATCGGCACCCCGGTTCAGCCAGTCGGCCGGCGCCGCGGGCAGGTCGAAGATCTCCAGCAGGTGGCGCACCTGCGCCACGGTCTCGTTCACGGAGGCCGAGTAGGCCGCCCCCGCCGCCAGCACGGCCCGGCCGGTCACCGCCGGCGCCGCCGCCGCCCGCCGGTCGAACGAGCCGTCCACCAGGCAGAGGGCCGCCCCGGCGGCCTCCAGCGCGTCCAGCAGCGCCCCGACCCGGGCGGCCGAGCCCGGGCCCACCAGCAGCACCGCCCCGGAACGCACCACCCGGCCGATCACCACAGGCCCCAGCGGCGTGGGGATGCCGGTCTCAGCGAGCACCTCGACAGCCGCTGTACCGCCGCTTCCGTGGCTGTCGCCAGGCGGGAGCTCGCCGCCCTGCGGGTTGTGGCCGCTGCGGTCCCAGGTGCCCTCCGGGCTCTCGCCGCCCGGCGTCAGTGCGGGCAGCGCCGTGGCGACCAGGGCGCCTGCCGGGGCCCAGATGCGGGGCTTGGGCAGCTCCGTCACCGCGTCCACCGCCTCGCCGTCCCGGCCGGTGGAGAGCAGCCCGGGCGTGAGCCCTTCGGCTGCGGCGGCCCGGATCAGGCGGTTCAGCGTCACGGTCTTGCCGGCGTTCTTGCAGAGGCCGATCAGGCTGATGCGCGCCCGGCCCGGGCGGCGGAGGACGGCCCGCAGGAGCCGGGCGGACAGGTCGTCAGTCATCGCCGGCCTCACGCTCGGGCTCGGGCGCAGCGGGCGCCGACTGGTCCACCTGCGCCAGCTGCTCCGGCGTGATCAGGTGCGACGGGTGCCCCAGGCGGGTGACGCCCGAGGGCAGGTCCACCTCGCCCGAACGCCGCCGGACCGCCCAAAGTTCGGCAGCCGGGCCGATCTTGATCGCGCTGTGGTCGGTGCCGCAGAGGGTGCACTTGTCGTCCACCACGTGGTCCTCGGGCGTGCCCTCGTGGTAGATGCTGATCTTCCCCTCGAAGTTGCGCAGGATCACCCGGCCGTCGGACTGGGAGATCAGGTACTGCGGCATGACGGGGATCTTGCCGCCGCCGCCCGGGGCGTCCACGACGAAGGTCGGCACGGCGTAGCCGGAGGTGTGGCCCCGCAGCGCCTCGATGATCGCCAGCCCCTTGGAGACGGTGGTGCGGAAGTGGCTCAGCCCCTCGGAGAGGTCGCAGTTGTAGATATAGTAGGGGCGGCAGCGCACCTTCACGAGTTCGTGCACCAACTTGCGCATGACGACGGCGCAGTCGTTGATGCCCTTCAGCAGCACCGACTGGTTGCCCGTGGGGATGCCGGCGTCGGCCAGCCGCTCCATCGCCTCCCGCGCCTTGGGGTGCTGTACCTCGAAGGGATGGTTGAAGTGGGTGTTGAGCCAGATGGGGTGGTACTTCCGGAGCATGCCGACCAACTCGGGCGTGATCCGCTGTGGCAGCACCACCGGCATGCGGGTGCCGATGCGGATGATCTCCACGTGCGGGATCGCCCGCAGGTTCTTGATCACGTACTCCAGCCGCCGGTCGGGCACCGCCAGCGGGTCGCCGCCGGAGATGAGCACGTCCCGCACCTCCGGGTGCTCCCGGATATAGGCGATGGCCCGGTCCAGCATGGCGGTGGACATGGCCTCCTGGTCGCCCACGATGCGCCGCCGCGTGCAGTGGCGGCAGTAGAGCGAGCACTCGTGCGTGATGAGGAAGAGCACCCGGTCCGGGTAGCGGTGGGTGATGCCCGGCACCGGGGAGTCGACGTCCTCGTGCAGCGGGTCGCCCATCTCGTAGTCGGCCCATGCCAGCTCGCTGTACTTGGGCACCGCCTGCAGCCGCATGGGGCAGTTGGGGTCGTCGGGGTCGATGAGGGTGGCGTAGTGCGGCGTGATGCCCAGCCGGAAGAGGTGCTCGGAGTCGCGGACCGCGGCCTCCTCCTCCTCCGTCAGGTTCACCACCTGCTTGAGCTGCTCCAGGTTGGTGATGCGGTGGCTCACCTGCCAGCGCCAGTCGTTCCACTGCTCCTCGGTGGCGTCGGCCCAGAGCGGGATGTCCCGCCAGTCGCGCGGCTTCGAAAGCATGAGCAGTCCCTCCCAGTTCGTTCGCATCCGGGCCCGCGGCCCCCGCCGCGGGCGGGTCTCAGGCGTACAACTCCTCGAACAGCGCCCGCAGGGCGGGGCTCTCCCGCAGGAGGTCGAGCGTGAGGTCGGCGTGGCCGGGGTAGTAGCCGTTGCCGATCAGCATCTCCACCTGGCTCCCGACCCCCTCCGCCCCCAGGGCGGCGGCGGTGAACGATGTGGCCATGCTGAAGAAGTAGATGGTCCCCGTCGGCTTGGTGGCCAGGATGGCCCCCAGCTCGGCCCCGGGCAGGTTCACCAGCGAGAGCGTGAGGTCGACCTTCTCCCCCACCGCCCGCATCACGCCCAGGGCGTCCCTGGCGTCGCCCCGGATGTACCGGTGCGCCGCCCCCAGCCGCCGGGCGCGCGCCAGGCTCTCCTCGGCGTAGTCGAAGCAGATGACCTCGGCCGCGCCCGCCCGCCGTGCGGCGTAGGAGCAGAGCAGGCCGCTCTTGCCGCCGCCGCCCAGGATCAGCACCCGCTGGCCGGGCTTCACCAGCCGGGCGGTCTGGGCCGGGGCGCCGCAGACGTCCAGCGCCGCCAGGGCGAGGTTGTCGGGGAGGTCCGACGGCAGCTTGGCGTAGATGCCGGTCTCGAAGAGGATCGCCGTGCCGGTCACCTCCACCTGGTCCGCCTCGGGCCGCACGGCATGGACCGCCTCGAGGCGCAGCGGCGTGAGGCTGAGGCTGACGAGCGTGGCGATGCGGTCGCCGGGCCGCAGGTCGGTGGTCAGCGCCGGCCCCACCTGGCGTACGGTGCCGATGAGCATCCCGCCCGACCCGGTGACGGGGTTGTGCATCTTGCCCCGCTCGCGCACGATGGCCAGGACAGCCTCGGCGATGCGTCCCGGGTCGCCCCCCGCCTCGTCGCTGATCTGCTTGAAGGAAGCCGAGTCGATGTTCAGCCGCTGGACGTCGATGAGGATCTCGTTGTCGTAGATGGCCGGGTCGTTGTTCAGCCGCCAGGCCGGCTGCGGCAGGACGCCGGCCGGCTCCAGCACCCGGTGCGTGCCGTAGGGGCAGCCCATGGTCATCGCTGCATCACTCCCTGTCTATGGCGAATTGCAAAAACCGTGCCACCGCTGCGCCGTGCAGAAAAAGACGATCCCTCTGCCGGTTTTTCGGCAGAGGGATCTGTTGCTGTCATGCGGTGCCGAAACTCAGGCAGTCTGCCGGTGGCGTTCAGCTGCAGGGTGTCACGCCACCGCGCCCTTGCTCAGTCGGCCGTGCTCACCTGCAGGGCTTCACGCCGCACGACCTTCCCCGGCCATCCGGGCATCATGGCGCCCAGGGCCAGTGCCACGAGTGAGGCGTAGAAGGTGAAGGTATACGCGTTCTCCAGGCCCTGCGTGTACTCCGCGCAGAAGGTGCGGATCGGACCCAGCGCCTGAGGCGGCAGGGTAACCCGGCCCACCGTCCCCGTGGTCGCCACGCCGTCGGGGCCGCAGAGCACCACCCGCTCCTCCGTGACCCCTTCCCCCCGGAACCGCTCGGCGCCGGCCATCTGCTGGCTGGTCGTGGTGGAGATGGCGGAGGCCAGGATGGTCGCCAGCAGGGCCACGCCCAGCGACTGGACCACCTGCCGCGTGGCGTTGACCAGCGACGAGGCCCGGGCCGTTCGGTTGAGCGGCACCACGGAGAGCGAGACCAGCATGGTGATCTGCACCGTCAGGCCCAGTGCCAGACCCCGCAGGGCCAGCAGCCACTGAATGGTGCGAATCGGCGTCTCGGGCGTGAGGTGCGAGAACTGCCAGGTGTTGATGGCCAACAGCCCGAAGCCGACAACGGCCAGAGGGCGGGCGCCGATGCGGTCGAAGAGCCGTCCCGAGACCGGCGTCGCCACCGCTGAGGCCAGCGCCAGCGGCAGCAGCAGCACGCCGGCCTCCAGGGCCGTCCGGCCCCGGAGAACCTGCAGGTACAGCGGCATCAGGAACTCGGCGCCGAAGAGCGCCAGCACCGAGACCCAGCCGGTCAGCGTCGCGACCAGGAATGCGCCGTTGCCGAAGAGCCGCAGGTCGAGAAGCGGCTCCTTGACGACGAGCAGCTCCACCACGGCAAAGATGACCAGCGCCACGACCCCGATCACGAAGAACCACACCACCTCAGGTGCGGTCCAGCCCAGCGACGAGGCCCGGCTGGCGGCGTAGAGGAGGGAGCCGAAGCCGACGCTGGAGAAGAGCAGGCCCAGCGGGTCGAACCGGGCCGAGCGGGAGCCGCTGGAGGCGGGGAGCCAGAGGGAGCCCAGCAGGGTTCCCACGATCGCGATGGGGACGTTGATGTAGAAGATCCAGCGCCAGTGGCCGAGGTCCACCAGCCAGCCACCCAGAATCGGGCCCAGGGCGGGCGCAGCCACCAGGGCGATGCCGAAGACGCCCATCGCCTTGCCCCGGTCTTCGGGCGGGAAGGCCTTGTAGAGCAGGGAGGTGCCGAGCGGCGTGGCAATGCCGCCGGAGGCTCCCTGCAGGGCCCGGAAGAGAATCAGCAGCCCGAGGTTCGGCGCCACTCCGCAGAGGAGCGAGCTGAGGCCGAACGTGAAGACGCTGGCGACGAAGACCCGCTTCTCCCCGAAGCGATCCCCCAGGAAGCCGGACAGGGGCGTGGCGATGCCCAGCGCCATCACGTAGACGGAGAGAACCCACTGGGTCAGGTTCAGATCGGCCGCGTACTCCTCCTGGAGCGTCTTGAAGGCGACGTTGATCACGGTTGTATCGAGAATCACCATGAAGACGCCGAAGACCACCGCGGCCAGGACCTTCCAGCGGGCGGCCGAACTGACTTCGGCGGCAGGAACCTGCGGTCCCATGAACGCACCTCTTTCACCCGAAATGTATGACCGGTCGTTTACTTGCAGGGCCGGAGGGCTGTGCACCTGCTGCCACCGCCGGCGCGCACCTGCGCCAGCGATGCGCTCGGCCTTCGGAGCCGGCCCGCTCACCTTCGGCCGGCGCCCTCAAGGAAGAGGCTCACCACGCGGTCGGGCAGCTGCTCGGGCTCCCGGGCGTCTTCACGGATGTGGTGATGGCCCTGGTAGCCCGAGACGAGCATCAGAAAGCTGGTGGCCAGGAAATCGGCGGGCAGGTCTGCGCGCAGCTCCCCTGCGTCGACACCCCGCTGCATCACGGCCGTCATCGCATCCAACATCTGCCCGTGGGCGGTCGTGACCAGTGCCCGCTCCTCCGTGGAGAGGTGCTCCGCCACGTCGCGCATCATCTCATCGATGCGGGAGCGCACCGGAATGCGGACGAGCGCGTGGCCTGCGATCTCCCGGAGCCGCTCGGCCGTGCTGAGCGGAGCGTCCGCGACGCGCCGGATCGCCTCTGCGATGGAAGCCATCAGGCTGCAGACCACCTCAGCGTAGAGTGCCTCCTTGCTGGCGAAGTGGTTGTACAGGGCAGACTTGGTCACACCGACCTCATCTGCAATCTGCCCCAGCGACACGGCTGCGTATCCGCTCTGTGTGAAGAGCTGCTGGGCCGTGGCGATGATCTCGCTGCGCCTCTCTCCCTGGGCGACCACATCCGTGGGAGGGCGGCCCCTGCGCCTGGTCGGAGCCACGTCCCATCCCCCTCCTGCGCGTAAATGACCGATTGGTCACTTATGCTACAAGAAAGCTTCCCCGCTGTCAAGCCGGAAACACGCCGGGAACGGTTGGATTCGACGCAGCTCAGGTGCCTCCGGGGGCGCGATCTCCAGGCGCGTGGCGGCCGAACGGAGCGATGACAAGCCCCAGCTGCACGAAGAAGAAACACCCCCGGGCCCGGGTTGGGCTCGGGGGTGTGACTATCGATCCGGCCGCTGAAGACCCAGCACCTTGATGCGGTACTGCAGCGTCTGCCGCGGCAGCCCGAGGATGCGGGCCGCCCGGCTCAGGTTCCAGTCCGCCTCCTCCAGCGCCTGCTGCACCGCGGCCCGCTCCAGGTGCGCCAGGCTCCGGCGGAGTTGGGCGGGATCCACCCGGTCGGGCCTGAGCGGGATCACCCCGGGCCGGTCCGGCGGGTGGGACGGCGCCTGCCCGGTGAGCCCATGCTCCGCGGCCGCCCGCTGCAGGTGTGCGGGCAGGTCGATCAGCGTGATCTCCGGACCGCCGGCCAGCTGCAGCGCCGCCTCCAGCGCGTGCTCCAGCTCCCGCACGTTGCCCGGCCAGGTGTGGATCTGGAAGAGTCGCTCCACCTCAGGACTGAGCGGGCGGCGCTGCGCGCCCAGGCGTGCGCTGTGCTGCGCCAGGAAGTGCTCCGTGAGCAGCGGGATGTCCGAACGCCGCTCCCGCAGCGGGGGCAGCTCGAGGGTCACCACGTTGATCCGGTAGTAGAGGTCGCGCCTGAGGCGCCCGGCGGCCACCGCCGCCCACGGCTCCTCGTTGATGGAGGCGATCACCCGCACGTCCACCTGCCGCTCGGCCGCGTCGCCCAGCCGGCGGATGCGGCCGTCCTGCAGCACCCGGAGCAGCTTGGCCTGCAGGTCGGGCTGCATGGAGTTGATCTCGTCCAGGTAGAGCGTGCCGCCGTCGGCGAGCTCGAACAGCCCCGGCCGGTCCTCCGCTCCGGTGAACGAGCCCCGGGCGGTGCCGAAGAGCAGCGACTCCAGCAGCCCCTCCGGCAGCGCGGCGCAGTTCTGCGCCACCAGCGGCCGGCTCCGCCGGGGACTGGCCGCGTGGATGGCGTGCACCAGCAGCTCCTTGCCCGTGCCCGTCTCGCCGTAGACCAGCACCGGCGAGTCCGTCCGGGCGGCCCTCAGCGCCCGCTCCTTCACGGTCGCCATGGCGGGGTGCTCGCCCACCAGGTCGTCGATGGTGTACCGGGCCCCGCCCAACGGGGCGCCCCGGCGGCGCCGGCGGCCCAGCAGCTCCGCCTGCAGGCCCGCCACCCGCTCGGAGAGCTCCCGCACGCGCGTGACGTCCTTGGAGACCTCGATCGCACCCACCAGTCTGCCCTCGTGGAAGATGGGCAGCGTGGAGTTGATCGTGGTCACCCGCTGCCCCTTATAGTTGGCGAAGGTCTGCTCGCGCGGGGGTACGGGCTGGCCGGTGGCCAGCACCTTCAGCAGGGTGGAGGTCTCGGGCGTCAGCGAGGGGAACAGGTCGAGCAGGTGGCGGCCGATCACCTCCTCGGGCGAGAGGCCGTCATTCCTCCCGGCCTGCTCGTTGTAGAGCACCGTCACCCCGTCGCTGTCGATCACGTGTATGCCCTCGTCGATCACCGACATGAGCGCCTTGAGCAGTCGCGTCTGGTCGATCAAGCCTCTCCCTCCCCGCCCGGAGCCAGGCAGCCGCCATCCCACTCGCTCAGCATGGCGCGGATCCGCGGAATCTGCGCCTCGGCCGCCTCGCGGCCCCTGGCCACCAGCTCGGCCACCCGGTCCAGCTCGATCAGGCTGAACTCCCTGAGGTCGGGGCGGATCACCACGTCCGCCGCCGCGATGGCCTGCTGGATCAGCGGCTGCTGCACCAGCGCAAGGCTGTTCATCATGATATGTAACAGGTTCCGGGGCCGCCGGGCCGGGTTCGGCCCCTGGTTGAGCTCCACGCCGATCACCAGGTCTGCCCCCATCCGGCGGGCGGCCGCGGCGGGCACCGGCTGGGTCAGGCCGCCGTCCACGAGCGTGTGCCGGCCGATCCGCACCGGCAGGAAGATGCCGGGGAAGGCACAGCTGGCCCGCACGGCGGTGGCGACGCGGCCGCGGGTGAGCAGAACCTCCCGCCCGTTCAGCAGGTCCGTGGCCAGCGCCGCGAAGGGCAGGCAGAGGTCGCTGAAGCTGAGGTCGCCCACCCGGGCCACCAGGAACCGCTCCAGGCCGTCGGCGTCCAGCAGACCGTCTCGGCGGACGCGCAGCCGCACCAGAGAGCGCCAGTTCATCTCGCCGGCCAGCCGCTCCATGTCCCACGGGTCGCAGCCGGCGGCGTAGAGGGCCCCTACCAGGCTGCCGGCCGAGGTCCCCGCCACCAGGTGAATGGGGATCCGGTGCGCGACCAGCGCCTGCAGCACGCCGATGTGCGCGATGCCCCGGGCAAACCCGCCGCCGAGGGCAAGACCGATCCTGGGCGTTCCGGCCGTACGCCTCACCTCCTCTCTTCGCCGGTGGATTGCGAAACTCCTTGGGTCGGGCGCCGCTACCGGCCGGCTACCAGCCTATGCAAGAGGCAGGGAGGCCTGTGCCTCCCTGCCGCGCGCGTCGCTGTCAGTTGGTGAAGGTAGCCGTGAGAGCCGGGAAGGTACCGCCGTCCTCCTTCGGCAGCGGCGGCAGCGTGAGGGTGACCTCCTCGCCCGCCGGCACGGCATCGCAGTAAAGCTGGAAGTGGATCCCATCCCGGCGCTGGTCCGCGGTCAGCGACCTGCAGGTCAGCGGCCCCGCTGCGGTGCTGGCGGTGGGCATGAGCGCCTCCCGGCCATCCGGCAGCACCAGCCCCTCGCCCCGCACCGTGTAGGCGATGCGGGTCACCTTGTCCCCGGTCGCCGCGGAGGTGACGACGAGGGTCAGCCCGCCGCCCTCCACCGTCTCGCTCAGCTTGACCGTCCGGGTCGGCCGGAAGAGTGCGGCCGTCATGCGCTGCTGGGGATCGAGGTGCAGCTCCACGTCGGGCTCCGCCAGCCGGGCCGCCAGCGGACCCAGCAGCGGAACGGACGCCAGCTGGTATGCCACGTGCGGCTGCGTCGACAGGGCGACCAGCAGGACCGCAGCCGCAGCGGCGACCGGAACGATCGCGGCAGCCCAGCGGCGCCAGGCCGGACGGTGGCTGACGGCCTTCAGGCTCGACTCGATGCGGGCTGCCACGTCGGGCGGGCAGCTGCCCTGGTCGACCCAGGCCTTCAGCCCCTGTGATAGCTTGTCGCCCATCTCTTTCATCGCGTTGGCCTCCTCTGCGCAGGCCTCGCACTGCAGGAGATGTGCATCTATGGCGGCGCGATCCCGCGGTGAGAGCGAACCGTGGAGATACGCCATCAACTCCGACTGCACTTGCTCACACTGCATCGACCCCGCGCCCCTCCTTTCGTGCTTCGACGGCGTTCAGGTGGTTTCGCAGCAGCTTCATCGCTGCGTGGAGGCGGGATTTCACCGTGCCCAGTGGGATGTCGAGGACCCGCGCGATCTCGTCCAGTTGCATGTCGTTCAGGAAACGCAGCACCACGACGACGCGGTAGCGCTCGTCGAGACTGCGCACGGCATCCCAGACGTCGCCGTCATACGGTAGTTCCGTTTCAACGGAACCGTGGGGGCCCAGGTCCTCCGGTTTCTCCACGGGGATGACCCGCATGCGCTTGCGCAGGATCTGGGTACAGGTATTGACCAGGATGCGGCGCATCCAGGCGGGGAAGGCCACGTCGCCGCCCTTCAGCTGGTCGAAGGCACGGTAGGCCCGTATGGTGGCCTCCTGCAGGGCATCGGCGGCATCGGCCTCGTTGCCGAGAATCGCCCAGGCGGTGCGGTAGAGCCGGCCTTGCTCCGGGCGGTACAGGGCGAAGAAGCGTTCCTCCATGCTCACGGGTTCCATCCCTCCTTCTCGGCGTCACCCCCTCCCGCCGTACGCCTCGCCTTGAAGAGCGCGCCACGAGGGAAAAAGGTTCGGCAGGCGCCTGAGAGCTAGCAGCGAATCATAGGAAACGAGGTGGTTTAGGTATGAAACAGGCCCTGGTAAGCTGGAAGGGCGGTATGGCCTTCGAGGCCCGCACCGGCTCGGACCACACGGTGACCATGGATGCCCGCCCCGAGGTCGGCGGCGAGGACCGGGGGCCCCGTCCCACCGAGCTGCTCCTGGCCGCGCTGGGCGGCTGCACCGGCATGGACGTGGTCTCGATCCTGCGCAAGATGCGGGTGCCGTTCGAGCGGGTGGAGGTTGCGGTGGAAGCGGACGAGCGCGCGGAGCACCCGCGGTACTTCGAACGCTTCCGGCTGGTCTACCGCGTATTCGGGCCCGACGTATCCGCAGATCAGGTCCGCCGGGCGGTGGAGCTCTCGGAGACCCGGTACTGCTCCGTGGCCGGCCTCTTCCGCCACGGGGCGGAGATCAGCTACCGCATCGAGATCAACGGCGAGGCCGTTGACTAACAGCAAAAAGGGAGCCCGCGCACCACAGCGGGCTCCTTGTATTTTAGCACAGAATACAGACGTTCGCGTCAGTCATGCGCGCATGCGGGCGCCTCGTTGTCCGTCGGACGCCGGGCGCCAGCGGCTGTCACGCCCGCTCGCGGCCTGGCGCAACCGGCCGGCGCGGGGACGGCGGGCGACCCTTACATCCGCTCGGGCGCCGAGACCCCCAGCAGCCCGAGGGCGTTGGCCAGCACGATGCGGGTGGCGTCCACCAGCGCAAGGCGCGCCCGCGTGAGCGCCAGGTCGTCCGTCACCACCCGGCAGCGGGTGTAGAACTGGTGGAACACGGTGGCCAGCTCGTTCAGGTACCGAGTGATGCGGTGCACCTCCCGGGAGTCCGCCGCGCCGATGATCTCCTCCGGGAACTCCGCGAGCTTGCGCAGCAGGTCCACCTCGGTCTCGTCGGCCAGCAGCGCCAGGTCGACCTGGTCGGCGGCGGGCACCTCGATGCCCTGCTCCTGCGCCTGCCGCAGGATCGAGCAGATGCGGGCGTGGGCGTACTGGATATAGAAGACCGGGTTGTCGCTGGACTTCAGGTTGGCCAGGTCGAGGTCGAAATCCATGTGCGTGTCGAGGCTGCGCATCAGGAAGAAGTAGCGGGCCGCGTCCACCGAGACCTGCTCCAGCAGGTCTTCCAGGAAGACGAAGTTGCCCTTGCGCTTGGACATGCGGAACTCCTGTCCGTCCTTGAACAGGCGGACGATCTGCGTGAAGAGGATCTCCAGCGAGTCCCGCGGGTGGCCGAGGCACTCCACCATCGCCTTCATCCGGCCCAGGTAGCCGTGATGGTCCTGGCCCAGGATGTCGATGAGGGTGGTGTAGCCCCGGTCGTACTTGTCCTTGTGGTAGCAGGCGTCGGCGGCGAAGTAGGTGAACTCGCCGTTGGACTTCACCAGCACCCGGTCCTTGTCGTCGCCGTAGGACGTGGTGCGCATCCAGACGGCCCCGTCCTTCTCGTAGGCCTCGCCCTTCTCGAGCAGCCACTTCACCAGCTCTGCGGGCCGCCCGGCCTCCCGGAGGGACCTTTCGCTGAACCAGCGGTCAAACTCCACGCCGTAGCTGCGGAGCACCTCCTCCTGACCCTTGCGGAAGTACTCCGGCGCCCAGGTCTCCAGGAAGGCCAGCCGCTCCTCCTCCGGCTTCTCCAGGAAGTCGGGATACCGCTCCAGCAGCTCCCGGGCGCAGTCGATCACGTACTCGCCCGGGTAGCCGTCCTCGGGGATCTCGATGGTGGCCCCGCGCAGCTCCTGCGCCCGCAGGTCGACGGTGCGGGCCAGGATCTTCACCTGGTTGCCGGCGTCGTTGACGTAGAACTCGGTATGGCACTCGTACCCGGCCCAGTTGAGCACCCGGGCCAGGGCCGAGCCGAAGGCGCCCGCCCGGGCCTGCACCAGGACCATCGGCCCGGTGGGGTTGGCGCTCACGTACTCCAGCAGGATCCGCTGCTTCTGGCCGTGGTCGCTCTTGCCGTAGTCCGCCCCCTCGGCCTGGATGACGGGCAGCACCTGGTGCACCCAGCCGTGCCGCAGCCGCAGGTTGATGAAGCCGGGCCCGGCAATCTCCACCGATTCGATCCAGGTGCCTTCCAGCTGCAGGTGATCGACGATCGCCTGCGCGATGACGCGGGGGGCCTTCTTCTCCTGCCTGGCCATCACCATGGCCAGGTTGGTGGCGAAGTCGCCGTGGGCCTTGTCCTTGGGGATCTCCAGCATGACCTCGGGGGCGGGGCCGGCCAGCTGGCCCGCCGCGGCGGCCCGCTCCACGGCGTCTGCCAGCGCCCGGCGAATCTCGCTCTTGATCTGCTCCATGATCCGCATGTTCCGTCCGTCCTCCCAGATCTACACGTATCAGCCGAACGCCAGGATCGCCTCGCGCAGGAGCTTGGCCGCCAGCACCGGCGTCCGGTCGGTGTGGTCGAGTCCGGGGGCCACCTCCACCACGTCGAGCCCCACCACGTTGAGGCCCTCCATGGCCAGCAGGGCATCGATCATCTCCTTGCTCGTGATGCCCCCCGGCTCGGGCGTGCCCGTGCCCGGCGCGAAGGCCGGATCCATCACATCGATGTCGATGGTCACGTAGACCGGCCGGTCGCCCAGCGTCGGGATCACTCGTCGCAGCGGCTCCAGCACCTCGTGCGGGAAGAGGTGGCACCGGCTCATGCCGAACTCGTACTCCTCCTGTGTGCCGCTGCGGATGCCGAACTGGTAAAGGTTGCGGGCCGGCAGGAAGTCCAGGCAGCGGCGCATCACCGCCGCGTGGGAGAGCGGGTTGCCCAGGTACTCCTCCCGCAGGTCGGCGTGGGCGTCGAACTGCAGCAGCACCAGGTCGTCGCCGTACTTCTCGTAGGCGGCCTTCACCACGGGGAGGGTCACCAGGTGCTCGCCGCCCATCATCAGCGACAGCTTGCCGTCGGCGAAGAGCCGGCGGGCCACCTGCTCCGCCCGGTTCAGGCTCTCCTGCACGTCACCGAACACCACCGCCACGTCGCCCAGGTCGAAGAAGTTCTTCTCGGTCAGGCTCTTGCGCGAGTGGTAGCTGAACTCCTCGATGCCGTACGAGGCCTCGCGGATGCGGCCCGGGCCAAAGCGGGTGCCGGGGCGGTAGGAGGTGGTGAAGTCCTGCCCGATGCCCCACAGCACCGCCCGCGCCCCGGCGTAGTCGTCCGAGGACGCCATGAAGTCCGAGAGCCGCTCGATGTGCGGAAAGCCGGCGAAGTTGCGGCCGCCCATGGCTACCGGCCCTCCTCCTCCGCCGCCACGATCTCGGCCACGAAGCCGGGCAGCTGGAAGGCGGCGAAATGGACGTCGGGGGTGTAGTAGCGCAGGCGCCCGAGGGCGGCGATGCGGGCCTCGGGATCGGCCTCGAGCGGGTCGTACTTCTTGGAGCCCAGGGTGAACGACCAGAGCCCCGTCGGGTACGTGGGCACCGCGCAGGTGTAGAGCCGGGTGATCGGGAACGACTGGCGGATGCCCCGGTACGCCCGCCGGATGACGTCGGCGTTCACCCACGGCGACTCGGTCTGCGCCACCAGGATGCCGTCACCGGTCAGGCAGCGGTAGACGCTGGCGTAGAAGTCGGCGGTGAACAGCCCCTCGCCGGGGCCGATGGGCTCGGACGAGTCGATGATGACCACGTCGTACTCGGCCTCGTGCTCCCGCACCCACTGGATGCCGTCGGCCACGTGCACGTGCACCTTCGGGTTGCCGCTGAGGGCGACGGCGATCTGCGGGAAGTAAGTCTTGCAGCACTCAATCACGCGCCCGTCGATCTCCACCAGGTCCACGTGCTCGACGCCGGGGTGGCGGGCCACCTCGCGGGCCATCCCGCCGTCGCCGCCGCCGACGATCAGCACGCGCTTCGGGTCAGGGTGGGTGAGCAGGGGCACGTGGGCACCCATCTCGTGGTAGACGAACTCGTCGCGGTCGCAGGTCTGGAAGAAGCCGTCGAGGGCCATCAGGCGCCCCCACTGCGGCGTCTCCACGATGACCAGCTCCTGGTAAGCGGTCTGCTCGTGATGGAGGACCCTGGTGGTGCGGACCGAGAGCCGCATGTCGTCAGTCTGATTCTCGGTGAGGAAGAGTTCCACGAGGCTCGGGCTCCTTTCCAGCGCTACTGATCGGGGTAAAGTACCGTCAAATTATAGCACATGCCCCGGCGCGCGACAAAAGGGGCGCGATTCCCGCACCGGGGCTTTCCTCCCGGCATGGAACCTGCTGGTCAGCAAGTATGTTCTGTGCGCAGACGTGGTCGCGCATCGTGAGGCAATCTCGGCTGCGTCCCGGGGAAAGCAAAAAACTGTCCCCAGGGTGACCTGGGGACAGTCCTCTGGCGGAGAGGGTGGGATTCGAACCCACGGTGGCTGTTAACCACACCGCTTTTCGAGAGCGGCACCTTAAACCACTCGGACACCTCTCCGGAACCGGTGAGGGGACAGGGCGCCCTTTCGGGCGCCGCTTGAACTGGAGCCGGTGGCCGGACTCGAACCGGCGACCTGCTGATTACGAATCAGCTGCTCTACCGGCTGAGCTACACCAGCGAGCATGGCCATATGGAACTGGTGCGAGGGCCGGGATTCGAACCCGGGACCTCTCGGTTATCAGCCGAGTGCTCTGGCCTACTGAGCTACCCTCGCATGTGGTGCAGATGGGGAGACTCGAACTCCCACCGGGGGTGGTTACCCGACACGGTCCTGAGCCGTGCGCGTCTGCCAATTCCGCCACATCTGCAGTTGCTGGCGGAGGCGACGGGATTCGAACCCGCGATCTCGGCCGTGACAGGGCCGCATGTTAGGCCTCTACACCACGCCTCCGCAATATGGGGTGAACCGCTTCCGACGGCCGCCTTCGGCGCGGCCCGCAGGCTCGTAGAGTGACGTCGTGGCGCTCTCACGAGTCGCCATCGATGGGCGCCTTCGGCGCGGCACCTCCGGTGCCGGCGCCTGCAGGCGCCTAGAAATACGCATTCGCGCTATGTCGGAAGCGGGCGCCTGTCGGCCCCTGCTTCCGACATAGCGCTTTGGTGCGCGGTAGAGGGATCGAACCTCTGACCTCATGAACGTCAATCATGCGCTCTCCCATCTGAGCTAACCGCGCAGGTCGACTGCGGCAGTCATCGCGAACTACCGCTTGGTGGAGCTAAGGGGAGTCGAACCCCTGACCTCTTGAATGCCATTCAAGCGCTCTCCCAACTGAGCTATAGCCCCGGAAAACTGGAGCGGGTTA
>NZ_JAGGLG010000044.1 GCF_017874315.1 Symbiobacterium terraclitae
TCATACGGTCGATACGTCTTCTTGCTCATGCTGAAGACATTGGACACCGAACCCTTTTGCTCCTACAGAACTGGCTTACTCAGACAGGCTCCTAGTCACGTAGACTGCGAGGCGTACCAGGACGGAGCCCTTCCGGCCATGCCGGAGGGCTCCGTTGTCGACTTCATGCCCGATCTACCGAGCAGGCACGGTTACATACTTCACGGTCCGCGGCTGCCAGGCGCCGTCCCGCATGCTGTAATCGCCGATCTCCAGCCGGTACTCGCCGGGGGGGACGCTGTGCTCCAGCACGATGGTGAACTCGCCCCAGTCCCACATCGAGGCCGTCGCCGTGCCGTGGCCGACCGCCACCTCCTGCCCTTTACCGTCCAGCAGGCGGGCCGATATGCTGGCCTCGAACAGGTGGCGGGCGTAGCCCATCACCGTGATCCGCCCTGCCTCGAAGGCGGTGGTGTGGACGACGGCGTTTCCGGTGAGCACGGTCTCGGCCTGCCCCGTGCCGTCTGCCGTGTAGAGGCGCGGAAGGGTCTCGGGCGACGTGTGTCGGCTGGCGGGCCCAACCGGCGGCGTCTCCCACCGGAAGACGGTCTCCAGGTCGGCGCCCGGCAGCGGGACGGAGGCGATGGAGACAGGCCCGCCGCCCTCCTCGGTCAGCGAGACCACGAGCTGGCCGCCCTCAGTGGCTGCTCCTGTGATGCGCACGTCGCCCTCCTCGACGGAGGCCAGCAGGTAGAGCCGGTCGAACTCGGCGTTGGTCGCGCCGATGGTGGTCTCGGTGTAGCGGTCCGCCCAGGACTGCAGGGCAAAGGGCAGGGACTCGTACGCATGCCACTGCATCGGGTTGAGGCTGGCGATCGTCCAGATCCCGTTCCCGCCTGCGGCCTGGTTCCGCACCAGGGTGAAGTTGTACGTGGTGCCGTCCCGGGTCACGTAGACCTCGGCCTCGTTCCCGGCCTGCTGGATGGTCGCCTGATCCAGTTCCGCGGCCGTAAAGCCGAACATGCGGCCATCAAAGTGCGCGACCTCCAGCGGGTCCCGCCGCCACGGGTCGAGCCCCTGGTCCGCCCGGCCCTGCAGGTACTTGATCCGCTCCGGGTTCGGCAGCACCGGGTACAGATAGAGACCGCGGTCCATGACCTCGAGCACCATGCCGCCCAGGTCGCCGTCGGACCGGCCGTCCACCTGCAGCTGGACCCGCACGATCCCCGGGATCTCGCTCAGGCTGAGGCGGAGTGCGCTCAGCGCGGCCACCACGCTGGCGGAGCCCTGCAACCGGTTCGCCTCCTCGCTCAGGTTGACCGCGGCGACGCCGTTGTTGAGCGAAACCGGCTCCAGGAGCCGGGTCCCGTCCGGGAAGGGCCGCTGCAGGGTCGGGTCGGCGGGACCGGCCAGCAGCTCCTCCACCACCCGGGTGGCCAGTTCCGCTGCGCTGCCCTCGGGCACCTGCCGCTGCTCCGGGATCACGTGCTGCACCTGCCAGTCGGGGTAGAAGACGGTCACGGTCTGGGTCTTGACCGGGGGCTGCACCTGGACGGACGGGGAGATGGGTGCCTCGCCCTCGGGCGCCTGCTGCGGACCCACGCCCGCGCAGCCGGATGCCCCCAGGGCCACTGCCACCATCAGCGGCAGCGCTCGCTTCAGGGCCATGCGACCGGTTTGCTTCATCATGCGTATCGGCTCCTTTCAGGGTTCGGCGCTACTGCAGAGTCTACCGGTCAAGTATGACCCCGAAATGACAAGTTGTTACGAGAGTATGACGCGCCGGTTAAAGCGGCAGCGTAAATGTAAACTCGCTGCCCCTGCCGGATTCCGATGCCACATGTATCCTGCCGCCGAGGCGGGCCGCGGCCTCCGCCGCGATCGCCAGCCCCAGTCCGGCGCCGCCGGTGGCCCGCGACCGCGCCTTGTCCACCCGGTAGAAGCGTTCGAAGATCCGCGCCTGGTGCTCCTTCGGGATGCCGATGCCCGTGTCCGCGACCTTGATCCAGGCGACCGGCCGCTGACTGGCCGCGCCATCACGTTCGCCGCCGGCTCTCCTTCGCCGCTCTGCGGCGCCCGCACGCTCGCTCCCGGCGCTGAGGCTCGCCCCACCTTCCGTTCGATCCCCGTCCACGTTCACGCCGACCGATACCTGCACCGCACCGCCGCGCGGGGTGTACTTGATCCCATTCTCCACCAGGTTGCCCAGCACGGCCTCCACCAGGTGCGCGTCGGCCCGCGCCATCACCGGCTCGCCGGGCAGGATCGCCAGCCGGACGCCCCGCTCGGCGGCCAGCGGCTCCAGGGCATGAACCACCTCCACGGCCACCCGGCGCAGGTCGATGGGCTCCGCGGCCTGGCTTACCTGGCTGCGTGACTCCGCCCGCATGTCCAGGCGGGCCAGCTCCAGCAGCGAGTTGACCAGCCGGCCGGCCCGCTCGCATTCGTGCACGATGTCGTGCAGGTGTTCCTTGTACACCGCCACATCGATCGGGCGGTCGGAGAGCAGCGGCTCGGCCAGGGCCCGGATCGCGGCGATGGGCGTGCGCAGCTCGTGCGAGGCGTCCGCCACGAACGCCCTACGCTGCTGGTCCAGCCGCCCCAGCTCCTCGGCCATGCGGTTGAAGCCGTGGCCCAGGTCGCGGAGCTCGCTGCTTCCCCCGGGCTCCACCCGGGCGTCCAGCTGGCCCCTGGCGAGGCGCGCCACGGCCGCTCGCAGGCGCACCAGCGGGCGGGTGAGGTACCGCGCCAGCAGAACCCCGAGCAGCACCGCAAGTGCGGCCATGGCGCCCGCCACCAGGGCGAGCTGCCGCAGCAGGTCCCGCTGGGCGTCGCGCACCGCGCCGATGCCGGCCGCCACCAGCACGGCGCCGACCTGCTCGCCGGACACGACGACCGGCACGCCGCCGTACATCACCCACTCGCCGGTGGACAGCCGCCGGGTGCCTGTGGCCGTCCTGCCGGCCAGCGCCGCCTGCAGCTCCGGGTGCGTGAGGCGCTCCCCCAGCAGCGGCGTCTCGGAGCTGACGTCTGCCACCACCCGGCCGTCCGTGTCCACCACCACAGGCCGGATGCCGCTCTGCTGGTGGAACCGGTAGAGCGCGAGCGTCATGCCCTCCCGCGGGTCGGACCAGTACTCCGCCGCCAGCCCCGCAGCGGCCTGCCCCCAGGCCAGCGTCGACTCGGCCCGCCCGGCCAGGAGCCGTGCGCTGGACTGGTAGAGCAGCAGGGCACCGCTCCCGCCCAGGGCCAGCACGGTCACCAGCGCGAAGGCCAGCGCCAGCTGCGCCGCCAGCGGCCACTGCCCCGGGCGCCTCACGGCTCGGCCTCCAGGTAGTAGCCCACGCCCCACTTGGTGCGCAGGTAGCGGGGCCGAGACGGCTCCTCCTCCAGCTTCTCGCGGATGCGGCGGACGTGGACGTCCACCGTGCGGTCGTCGCCCGCGAAGTCATAGCCCCAGACGAGGTCCAGCAGCTCCTGCCGGGTGTAGACCACCCCGGGGTGGCGGGCCAGCAGCTCCAGCAGGTCGTACTCCCGAGCGGTCAGGTCCAGTGGACGCCCCGCCACCTCCGCCCGGCGCTGCCGGGTGTGGAGCACCAGATCGCCCACGACCACCCGCCCCGCCTGCTCCGCCCGGGAGGGCGCCTCGGCCCGCCGCAGGACCGCCCGGATGCGGGCGATCAGCTCCCGGGTGTTGAAGGGCTTGGTGAGGTAGTCGTCCGCCCCCAGCTCCAGGCCGAGGATCTTGTCGATGTCGTCGGCCCTGGCCGTGAGCATGATGATGGGCGTCATGCCGGCGGCGCGCACCTCACGGCAGACGGTGAGGCCGTCCACCTCGGGCAGCATCAGGTCCAGCACGATCAGGTCGAAGTCGCCGTTGCGGAACTTGCTCAGGGCCTCCCGCCCGTCGGCGGCGGTGGTCACCTGGAATCCCTCCTGCTCCAGGCTCAGCCTGAGGCCCTTCAGCACGCCCGGCTCGTCGTCCACTACGAGGATATGCGGCAAGAAAGATCCCCCCTGCCCGCAACTGCATTGCACTGCCAGCATACCGCACCGGCCGGGGCGGGTCTACCCGACGGCGGCGAGGTACTGCTCGCCGGTCATTTGGGATCTCGGCGGCGTGGGCGAGGACCGGCACCGGGAACGCGCGCCGGATCCGCCCGACCGCCCCGGTGTGATCGCCGTGTCCGTGCGTGAGCAGGATGTGCCGCAGCGGCCCCGCCCCCAGCCTGTCGATGAACCGCAGGATGCCGCCTGGGCCGGAGGTTCACCGCCACCGGCCAACCCGGCCAGGAGGGGATGTCTCGCCAAGACGTGAACTGTAACTCCATGTATCAACAGTGTGGGACGGAGGGGTTGAGACCGTGGAGGAACCGAATGGGCGGCCGAACCTCCTCGCCGGGCTGGGCCAACAGGTCACGGTGCACGTGGACCGGCCGATGGGCAGCCGCCACCCGCAGTACGAGTCGCTCCGGTACCCCGTCAACTACGGCTACGTGCCCGGCACCGTCTCCGGGGACGGCGAGCCCATCGACGCCTATCTCGTCGGCGTCGACCGCCGCGTCGGCCAGTTCTCCGGCCAGGTGATCGCCGTCGTCCTCCGCGACGACGACGTGGAGGACAAGCTGGTCGTCGCCCCCGCGGGCGTGACCTTCTCCCGGGGGCAGGTCGAAGCGCTCGTGGCGTTCCAGGAGCGCTACTTCCGGAGCCGGGTGGTGCTGCACGGGCCCGAGTGACGCGTTCGGGGCTGTCCGACGGGCATCGGGAATGACTTCGGACAGCCCACCTTGCGCGCACGTCACCCGCACTTGCAGCCAGCCGCCTCCCAGGTTGCCATGGGCACGCAACGAGTATTCACAGCCAACGGCCTCCCAGCTTGACATCCGCACGCAGTCCTGAGTTCGCCGCGAGCCGTATCCCGGATTGTCATGCGCACGCAACCCAGATCTGCAGCGAGCCGTCGCCCACCTCGCACCGCCCCGACGGCGCGGTGACCGACAGCCCGCCGCCCTGCACCACGAGCGGGCCGCCTGTCGCGCCCGGCGGGTCGGCCAGGGCGTTCGCGTCCGCACCGCGGTGCACGGTGGGCATCACCGGGAGCCGGAAGGTGAAGCGCCGTCCCCCGGGCCCCCACTCCTCGAGGCAGAGCGCCTCGATGGTCACCTTCAGGCCGCCGGGCCCCAGGGCCCCGCAGAACCGGGTGTGGAGCCGGCGCCCGGGCCCGATGTTGAGCAGGTTGGTGGGATCCCACATCACCCCGGTCACCTGCGGCGGCAGGTGAACCTCCACCCGCACGCCCGCGCCCTCCTCCAGCGCGCGGAGCAGCGCCGCGATCCGCTCCCGCCGCTGCGCCTCGGCCTGCTCCTCCGCCTCCAGGATTCCGGCAAACCCCTCGTTCACCACCACCTGGTTCACGGTCGGCCAGGGCTGGGGGACCGCCTCGGCCAGCAGCGCCTGGAGGGTGGCGCCGCTGCGGAGCGCGGCCTGCCACCCGGGGGCGTACTGGTCCAGCAGCAGGGCCTGGGCCGCGCCGGTGTCGTAGAACCGCCGGAGGGCGGCGTTCTGACCGCCCCGGCTGTGCTGCCGGAGGCGCTCAGCCAGGGCCTCCCGCTCCGCCCCCGCCCGCAGTTCGATGTAGGTGGGCGTACCCTCCACCCACTCCACGGTCTGTTCGTAGATCACGACCTCTTCCCGGTCCAGACGGACCAGACGCCGGTGGCGGTGCTGCCGCATGGCGAGGAAGGCGGCCGCGGCACCGTCCTCGCCGGCCAGCGCCCGGGCCAGCAGTTGGTTCTCCACCACCGCCATGGCGTTGTTGGCAGCGTCGTTCTCGGGGTACTCGCTCATCACCCGCATGCTGTCCTGGTCCATCCGGGGCATGGCGGAGAGCGCCGTCTGCTGGAACACGTGGAAGGCCTCGTGCAGGATGAGCCTCACGAACGCCGCCTCATCTGCCGGCCCGGCGTCGGGCAGGCTGACCAGCGCGGACAGCTGCCCGTTGACGAGCGCCGCCGTGTTGGCCGCCATCTCGGGCAGGGTCGCTCCCCTGTGCATGGCCCGGCCGGCCACGGTCCCGGCTGGCTCGTACCCCGGGGGAGGGGCCGGGTGCCCGACGAGAAGTGCCTCCGCCCGGTCGTAGATGACGATCGGGATGTCCGCAAGATCGAAGCCCGGCCACAGCGCCCCGCCCGCCGCCAGCTGATGCGCCTGCTGCAGCGCCGTCAAGATCCCTTCCACTGCGACAACCTCCTCCCAGTTGCGGTGCGCCGTGACGCACACCCTTGCCTCGTCAACCGCCCGGAAACCACTCGCTCCGCCGGGGTTGGGCCAAGCGACGGCCGTCTATCCGCCTCCCATCCGCCTACCCCGCCGGCACGATGCGGTAGATCGTCCCGCGACGGTCCACCACGTACACTTCGCCCTCCTCGTCCTCCCCGAACGAGGTGATGTTCGCGTTCGAGTCGAGCAGGCGGGCCGTCCGCCACTCCCCGTTCGCCCGGGTCAGGCCCCAGATGTGGCCGGTGCAGTAGTCGCCGTAGAGGTAGGTGCCCACCAGGCCGGGGATCGCCTTCCCGCGGTAGACGTAGCCGCCGGTGACGGAGCAGCCGCCCTCGGCATGGGTGTACTCGGCCACCGGGAGGACCGCTCCCGGCGCCTCGCCCTGGGCGTACCTGCGGGAGCCCTCGTAGACGCGCCAGCCGTAGTTCTCACCGCCTCGGCTGTCCGCGGGCTGGAAGTTGACCTCCTCGATCGCGTTCTGCCCCACGTCGGCGATGTACAGATCGCCCGTCGCCCGGTCGAAGGAGATCCGCCAGGGGTTGCGCAGCCCGTAGGCCCAGATCTCGTCCCGCCCCTCCCGGCCGACGAACGGGTTGTCCGGCGGCACGCGGTAGGGGCCGGGCTGCGAGACGTCCAGCCGCAGGATCTTGCCCAGCAGGCTCTCCAGGTTCTGTGCCCGGTTCTCCGGGTCGCCGGCCGAGCCGCCGTCGCCCAGCGCCAGGTAGAGGCAGCCGTCGGGACCGAAGAGCAGCGCCCCACCGTTATGGTTGGCGTAAGGCTGCTCCACGGTCAGCAGCACCTCCTCGGAGTCGGGGTCGCCCCGGTACGGGTCGCCCCCCTTCAGCCGGTAGCGGGCCAGCACCGTGCGCCCGTCGGGACGCCCGGTGTAGTGCACGTAGAAGGTCCCGCTCCCGGCGAAGTCCGGGGCGAAGGCGAGCCCCAGCAGCCCCTGCTCGTTCCCACGGCTCAGCACGCGGTCGGTCAGGTCCAGGAACGGCGCCTCGAGCAAGCGCCCTCCTTCCACCACCCGCACGCGGCCCGGCTGCTCCAGCACGTACAGCCGGCCGCTGCCGTCGCCGGCATGGGTGACGTACAGCGGGTTCTCCAGCCCGTCGACCACCGGCTCCAGCGCGATGGCCACGGCGACCGGCCCGGGCGCCTGTGCCGGGCTGCACCCCATCAGCACCGTCAGCAGCAGCGCCACCACCGTTCGCACCAAGGCCCCCACGTCGAACGCGCCTGTGGACACCGCTTCCACGGATCCCTCCTCCTTTCCTTTCAACGGGGGCGATGCCCCTCCGCCGCCCTGCCCGCCAGGCTGGTCACCGAAGCTGCGTGACTGCCCAGGCCGCCAGCGCGACCTGTGCGACCAGCGCCGCCGGCACCCCGATGGTGAACCGGGCCTTCCGGGTCTTGTGCCGGATCAGGTAGGTTCCGCAGAACGCCCCGGCACCGCCGCCCAGGGCCGCCAGGCAGAGCAGGGTCCGCTCCGGGACCCGCCGGCCGCCGCGCCGGGCCCGAAGCTTGTCCCAGGCGTAGGCCAGGAAGACGGCGAAGTTATACAGCACGGCCAGGCCGGCAACCAGCTCGGCCCAGGTCGGGCTCCATCCCTTGACGGCCCTCACCCCCCTCCGCTACGCTTAGATTTCAGCACACAAGCATTTACCATGCCACTGGTTTGGATGGATTTCGGCCCCTGTGCGTTCCCGCTCACTGGCTTGTGCCTGTCCCCTTCGCCGTACTGGTTCGCCGCGCCGGGAGCATCGTCCCTGGTGCTTGCTGCCGGCTCCAGCGACGAAGGCGCCCGAGACCGCACCACCGCCCACCTTTCACGAAGGAGGACCTCCCGTGGCCATCTACGCGATCGGCGACCCTCACCTCAGCCTGGTCGTCAACAAACCCATGGATGTCTTCGGCCCGCGCTGGGCGGGCCACACCGTTCGCTTCCTCCAGAACTGGGAGGCCACGGTCGGCCCGGAGGACGTCGTGCTGGTTCCCGGCGACATCTCATGGGGGATGACCATCGAGGAGGCCCTGCCGGACCTGCAGGAGATCGACCGGCTGCCCGGGCGCAAGCTGCTGATCCAGGGCAACCACGACTACTGGTGGCAGTCGCTGAAGAAGCTCCGGGAACTGCCGCTGAGCACCATCTCCTTCATCCAGAATGACGCCGTGCTCCTGCCTGAAGGATCGGTCCCCGGAGTCGCCGGGCCGGTGGCGGTCTGCGGCACGCGCGGGTGGATCACGCCGGGCGACCGCTCCTGGGGCGAGGACCCGGCGCATAACGAGAAGATCTACCTGCGGGAGGTCGGCCGGCTGAAGCTCTCGTTGGAGGCCGGACGCAAGGCCGGGGCTGCCGCCTACGTGGTGATGCTCCACTACCCGCCCGTGGCCGACGACCACGCGCCCACAGGGTTCACCGAGCTCCTGGAGGGATGGGGGAACGTCCTGCTCTGCGTGTACGGCCACCTTCACGGCCCGAGCGCCTCCCAGCGGGCGCTGCAGGGGGTGCACCGCGGGGTGCGCTACCAGCTGGTGGCGTGCGATGCGATCGACTTCACGCCCGTCGACCTGTTCCCGCCGGGCCGGGACGTGACCGAAGTCGACAGCCTATGCTAAAATGAGGCTACAATCGGTGAAGGAAATGAGGGTGGCCATGGCAACCCCGAGCATGGAAGACTACGTCGAGAAGATCTACGAACTGATCAAGTCGAAGGGTTATGCCCGGGTCAGCGACATCGCCAACGAACTGAACTTGCAGCCGTCGTCGGTCACCAAGATGGTGCAGAAGCTGGCGGAGGCGGGCTATATCCACTACGAGCGCTACCGCGGGCTCGTGCTGACGCCCGCGGGCGAGATGCTCGGCGAGGAGATGAAAGACCGGCACGCCATGCTGTCGGAGTTCCTCCGAACCATCGGCGTGCCGGAAGAGACCGTGCAGGTGGACGTGGAGGGGATCGAGCACCACGTCAGCCCGTCGACGGTGCGCTGTCTGCAGGACCTCACCTCGTTCCTGCGCGAGAACGAGGACGTCCGCCTGGCCCTGGCCGCCCACCGGCGTCAGCGCCGGGAGCAGGAGGCAGCGGAAGAGAAGGCTCAAGAGCGGGCCGACGCCTGACCTATGCCGACAGGTCGGTGCCGGTCCGCTGCTGTACCTGCACCCGCACGAAGGTCCAGCACCACGCGGCCGAGACCATCAGCAGGACCGCGGTCAGCACGAAGACCCAGCGGATGCCGACGAGGTCGCCCAGGAAGCCCCCCAGCAGCGGGCCCAGCATGGCGCCGAGGTTAAAGGCCGACTGGTTCAGGCCGAACGCCTTCCCCCGCTGCTCCCGGGCGACGACCTCGGTGATCAGCGCGGAGATCCCCGGGCTCACCGACGCCAGGGCGAGGCCCGCCGTCAGCCGGAAGAAGCCCATGGCCATGCCCCCGCCCACCAGGGCCTGCGGGACGGTGAGCAGGGCCCCGCCGAGGAGCCCGACCGAGACCGTGGTGGCGTATCCCCACCTCCCGCCCAGGGTCGCCCACCAGGGGGCGGCGATCACGAACGCCACGCCGGGCAGCGAGTAGATCACGCCGGCCATCCAGTTGGGCTGGCCGGGGCCCAGCAGCTCCTTGATATAGGGAACCAGGATCGGCTCCATGGCCGCCTGCGAGGTCATCATGAGAATGCTGGTCAGCAGCACCAGCGCCAGCGGCCCGACCCGCAGCATCTGGCGCATGTCGCCCAGCACGTTGCTCTGCTGCTGGGCGGGCCGCTGGAACTCCTCCCGCACCGCGACCAGCACCAGCAGCGTGGCGGCCAGGACGAAAACGCCGCTCAGGATCATCGTGTGGCGGATGCCCACCAGGTCGGCCAGCACGCCGCCGACCATCGGGCCCAGGATCGACCCGGCCTGGTTGCCCGTCGCCACCAGCGAGAGCGCCTTGCCCAGGTGCAGCTCGGGCGTGGTGGTGGCCACCAGGGCCGTGGCGGCGGGGATGAAGCCGGTCAGTGCGCCGATCATGATGCGCACGCCGAGCAGCTCCTGCGGGCTGCGGACCAGGGACATCAGCACGTAGGAGAGGCCCAGGAAGATCCCCGCCCGCACCATCATGGCCTTGCGCCCGAACCTGTCGCCCAGGGCGCCCCAGAGCGGGGCGCTCAGGACGCTGAAGCCGGAACCCGCGGCGCCGAGCAGTCCTGCCCAGGCCGTCACGCCCGCCGTCACGCCCAGGTCATCCCCCAGGAAGACCGGCATGAACGGCATCACCATGGTCCAGCAGGCCGATGCGATGAAGACTGCCGCCCACAGGATCAACACGTTTCTGCGCCACGATTCCATCAGCGAATGTCCCTTCTTCCCGGCCTGCTGGCCTTGTTCATGCTTTGACTATATGCCGCCGCACGGCCGCTGTCCATTGGCGCCGGGCAGGAAAAATGCACGTCAGCGGCAGGGATCGAAGGTGGCAGGGTTGTAATGTTACATAATTGGATTGCCTTAAGAGGGGAGAGCCGCCGTGTCCAACAAGCTGTCCCAGAGCGAAATTGACGCACTGGTAGCCAGCCTGCTGGCCAACGACAGCGCGTCGCAGGCAAAACCGCCGGGCCAGGGGGTGGAAGCCCCCAAACAGGACGCCGCCACCGAGGGCCAGCAGCCCGCTGCGCCCGGACCGGCCGAGTATGAGTCGGCCGTCGACCTCGGGCCCGTCACGCAGGCGGAACTGGACGCCGCCGCGGTCGCCGCGCGCGCCGCCCGGAGGGGCGGCCCGCAGGCAGGGGGCGGTGCGGCCGGCGCCGCACCGGCTGCCACCGCAGCGCCCATCGCTGCCGCAGCGCCCACCGCCGCCGCAGGGCCCGCGGCTGCCGCAGGGTCCGGTGCGGGTGCGGCGCGCAGCACGGGCGTTTCGGCCGCGGGCGCCGGAGCCGGCGCGTCCGGTTCCCATGCCGCAGCAGGGCCGGCGCCGGTCGTCAGACGGCTCCCGGCAGGGCTGCGGGACGCGCTCCTGGACATCGAACTCACGCTGAGCGTGGAACTGGGCAGGACCCGGCTGCCGCTGGGGGACATCCTGGAGATGGGCCCCGGTTCGGTCATCACCCTGAACCGCATGGCCAACGAGCCGCTGGACGTCAGGGTAAGCCAGCTGCCCATCATGAAGGCCGAGGTGATCGCCATCGGCGAGAACTACGGCATCCGGATCGTCGAGACAAAGCTGGAGACCGACAAGGCGTCCTAGTTCAGCGTAACTGGGGAAGCGCAGAGCCTCCGCACGGCATGAAGCCGCGCGGAGGCTCTTCTTTACGCGGGCTCGCTGCCGGCGAACTGGCTGTTGTACAGTTCGGCGTAGTGGCCGCCGGCCTCCAGCAGCTCCCGGTGGGTGCCCTGCTCGACGATGCGGCCGTGCTCCATGACCAGGATGAGGTCGGCGTCCCGGATGGTCGAGAGCCGGTGGGCGATCACGAAGCTCGTCCGGCCCCGCATCAGCGACTGCATGGCCCGCTGGATGAGCAGCTCCGTCCGGGTGTCCACCGAGCTCGTCGCCTCGTCGAGGATCAGCATCGGCGGGTTGGCGAGGAAGGCGCGGGCGATGGTGAGCAGCTGCCGCTGGCCCTGGGAGATGTTGGACGCCTCCTCGTTCAGCACGGTGTCGTAGCCCTGCGGCAGCGAGCGGATGAAGGCGTCGGCGTGGGCGAGCCTCGCGGCCTGGACGATCTCCTCCTCCGTCGCCTCCTCCCGGCCGTAGGCGATGTTCTCCCGGATCGTGCCGCTGAACAGCCACGTGTCCTGCAGCACCATGCCGAAGAGCGCCCTGAGGTCACGCCGCCGCATCCGGCGGATGTCCACCCCGTCGATGGTGATGCGTCCGCCGTCCACGTCGTAGAAGCGCATGAGCAGGTTGATCAGGGTGGTCTTGCCCGCCCCGGTCGGGCCGACGATGGCCACCACCTGGCCCGGTCTGGCGGTCAGGCTCAGGTCCTCGATGAGCGGCTCGTCCGGCTTGTAGCTGAAGCGGACGTTCTCGAACCGCACCTCGCCCCGGGGTGACGGCAGGACCACCGCATCCGCGGGGTCGGCCACCTCCTCCGCCTCGTCCAGCAGTTCAAAGACCCGCTCGGCCGCGGCGATGGTGGACTGGATGACGTTCGCGATGTTGGCCGTCTGGGCGATGGGCTGGCCGAACTGGCGGGAGTACTGGATGAACGCCTGGATGTCGCCGATCTCGATCGCCCGGCGGGTGACCAGGACGCCGCCCACGACGGCGACGATGACGTAGCCGATGTTGTTCACCAGCCCCATCAGCGGGAAGAGCATGCCCGATACGAACTGGGACTTCCATCCCGCCTCGTAGAGCCGCTGGTTGATCCCGTCGAAGGTCGCCACCGCCTCCGCCTGCCGGCCGTAGGCTTTCACCACGGGATGGCCGGTGAAGACCTCCTCCACGTGGCCGTTCAGCTCGCCCAGGCTCTTCTGAAACGCAGCAAAGAACTTCTGTGAGCGCCTGGCCGCCCCGACGGTGACGACCGCCGAGAGCGGCAGGGTGACGAGGGTGACGAGGGTGAGCAGCGGGCTGATGGAGAGCATCATCACCACCACACCGATCAGGGTCACGATGGCGGTGATCAGCTGCGTCAGGCTCTGCTGCAGGGTCGATGCGATGGTGTCGATGTCGTTGGTGACCCGGCTCAGCACCTCGCCGTGGGTGCGGGAGTCGAAGAACTTCAGCGGCAGGCGTGCCAGCTTGTCGTTCACCCGGTTGCGCAGGTCGTAGACCGTCTTCTGGGCGATCCCGGCCATGATGTACTGCTGGGCGTAGCCGAAGGCCGCGCTGATGAGGTAGAGCACGATCAGCAGGACCAGGATGCGCCCGATGTAGGCGAAGTCGACCCCCGCACCGGGCAGCCCCAGGTACTTGGCCATCAGCCCCTCGAAAAGCTTCGTGGTGGCCTTGCCCATGATCTTGGGGCTGATGATGCTGAAGACGGTGCTGAGCACCGCCAGCAGGAGGACGACCCCCAGCTGCCAGGCGCGCGGGCGCAGGTACGCGAGCAGCCGCCGCAGGGTCCCCCTGAAGTCCCGGGCCTTCTCGCCGGGCATCGCCATCGGCGGGCCGAAGTGGTGCGGACCGCCCGGGCGGCCTCTGTGCTGTGCGCTCATGCCAGTTCCTCCTCCGTCAGCTGCGAGAGCACGATTTCGCGGTAGACATCGCAGTTCCGGAGCAGCTCCCGGTGGGTGCCGATGCCCGCGATGCGGCCCTCGTCCAGCACGATGATCTGGTCCGCGTCCATCACGGTGCTGACGCGCTGAGCCACCATGATGACCGTGGCCTGGCTGGTCTCGCGCCGCAGCGCGGCCCGCAGCCGGGCGTCCGTCTTGAAGTCCAGGGCCGAGAAGTTGTCGTCGAAGAGGTAGATCTGGGGCCTGCGCACCAGCGCCCGGGCGATGGTGAGCCGCTGCTTCTGCCCGCCCGAGACGTTGGTGCCGCCCTGGGCGATCTCGGCGTTGTAGCCCCCGGCCAGCTCGGCGATGAAGCCGCTGGCCTGGGCGACCTCCGCGGCGTGCGCCACCTCCTCCGGCGTGGCATCGCGCTTGCCGTAGCGGATGTTCTCGGCGACCGTACCCGTGAAGAGCAGGGCCTTCTGCGGCACGTAGCCGATGCGCGCCCGCAGGTCCGCCTGCGCCCACTCCCGCACGTCGACGCCGTCCACCAGCACGGCGCCCTCCTGCACGTCGTAGAAGCGCAGGATCAGGTTGACCAGGGTGGTCTTGCCGGCGCCGGTGCCGCCGATGATGGCCGTCACCTCGCCGGGCCGGGCGGTGAAGCTGATCCCCTCGAGCGCAGGCCGCTCCGCGCCGGGGTAGCGGAAGGTCACATCCCGGAACTCCACCTGGCCCTGCGGCCCGCGCGCCGGCCGCGGCGCCGGCGGGTCCTGCACGCCGGGCTCCACCGCAAGCACCTCGTTGATGCGCACGGCCGAGGCCGAGGCGCGGGGCACCATGACGAACATCATGGAGACCATGACCAGCGAGAACATGATCTGCATCACGTACTGGATGAAGGCCATCAGGTCGCCCACCTGCATCTGCCCCGCGTCGATGCGGAGGCCGCCGAACCAGATGATCGCGATGGTCGTGAGGTTCAGCAGCAGCATCATCGACGGCATCATCGCCCCCATCAGCCGGTTGACCTGGATGGCCGTGTCGGTCAGGTCGCGGTTGGCCTCCTGGAAGCGCACCGTCTCCGAATCGGTCCGGTTGAAGGCGCGGATCACGCGGATGCCGGTCAGCCCCTCCCGGACCACCCGGTTCAGCCGGTCGATCTTCACCTGCATCGCCTTGAAGAGCGGGATGCCCCTTGCAGCCATAAGGCCGATCAGCGCGGCCAGCACGGGGATCACCACCACGATCACCAGGCTCAGCGTGGGGTCCTTCGAGACGGCCATCACCACTCCGCCGATGGCCATCATCGGGGCGGTGATCATCATCCGCAGGATCATCGTCACGACCATCTGGACCTGCGTGATGTCGTTGGTGGTACGGGTGATGAGGGTGGCCGTGCCCAGGCGGTCGAAGTCGTGCAGCGAGAATCCCTGGACCTTCCGGAAGACCTGGCTGCGCAGGTCGCGGCCGAAGCCCACGCTGACCCGGGCCGACAGGTAGCTCCCCAGGACGGCCACCAGGGTACCGCCCAGCGCCACCAGCAGCATCATCCCGCCGACCCTGACGATGTAGCCGGTGTCGCCGTTGACGATGCCGTAGTCGACGATGTCGGCCATGAGGGTCGGCAGGTAGAGCTCGGAGACGGCCTGGAGGAACGCGAGCAGCAGGATGGCCGAGACCGGAAGCGAGTAGGGTTTCAGATAGCGCAACAGTCTGACCACACTAGTCCCTCTCTCTCTTGCGAGTTGCGCTGTGGCGCTCCAGCGTGTCCAGCAGGATCCGCAGCCCCCGCTCCACCGTGGCCAGCTCCTCGTCCGGCACACCGGCCACCACCGCGTCCCAGGCCGCGCGCACGGCCTCGCCAGTCCGGTGCAGCCGGGCGTGTGCCTCCGGCAGGATGTAGAGCCGGGCCAGCCGCTGGTCCTCGGGGTCGGACTGCTTGCGGACGTAGCCCCTCTGTACCAGGTGGTCGACGGTGCGGGAGACGTGGCTCTTCACCAGGTCGACCCGCCGGGCCAGTTCGGAGACCGTGATCCCCGGCTCCCGGGCGATCTCGCGCAGCAGGACGAAGAAGGGCGCCGGGAGGTCGGACTCCCGGAACGCCTCGTGCAGCAGGCCGTGCATGCGCCGGTTCACCTGGTGCCAGAGCTCGCTGATCTCGGTACGCAGGGCGGACACGCGCGTCACCTCGTTCCCTCGCGAACGTTCGGTACAGAACCATATCATAAACGCGCCGCTGCTTATGCGCAAGAGGAGAGCGCGGCCAACAGCAGGTCCTCCGTCCGGCAGATCGCCGAACGGAGGACTTTCGTTCGCGCTGGTATCTGAGCACTCAGCGCACGAGGCGGGTGCCGCAGTACGGGCAGTGCCGCTGGTCGAACTCGGCGCCGAGGGCGTGCCCGCAGGCCGGACACCGCCAGTCCCGCCAGACGAACACGAGGAACCCCACCAGCACCACCACGGCCGTGACCATGCCGTACCGGTCGCCGAAGATCTGGCCCACCGCCGAGGCGCCCACGAACAGCAGGAACACCGCCACCAACACCGCGTAGATGCGCCGGCGGCGCTTCCGCGCGTACGCCAGCATGATCTCCTCCTGCGTCATGCCTTCGCCTCCTCGGGCAGCCTGCCGACGGCACCAGATTCTGGGCCTGCAGACCCCCTACTATTACCTATCTACAGATATACTACAGAGTGACTAAATTCAGCTAGACGTGCCTTTAGGACCGAGATCCGAATATTCCGGCGCAGGTTTGAACTACCAATTGCTCTAAACCTAAAATGTAACCTCTGTAATACAGCTGTAATGGAGGTATCCAGCAGTCATGCGCTGGACGATTGGAAGGAAACTGGCCCTCGGTTTCACCGCAATCATGCTCTTGATGGTTGCATCGACGGTTCAGGCGTTGCGGGCCCTCGGCACGCAGAGCGAGCAGTACGCCATGCTGGCCAACGACCTGCGGGTGGCGCAGATCAAGACCGCCCAGCTGTCGACCGCCATCCACGGCCAGATCGAGTCCGTGCTGGCGTATACGCTGGGCGAGACCAGCGCCCGGCGCGAGTACCAGGACTACTACCTGCAAGCGCAGAGCGCCATCCAGTGGCTGAAGGAGAACGCCAACAGCGAGCAGGCGGCGCCTCTGACGGAGGCCCTGGTCAACGCCGGGACGGCGTTTGATCAGTACGTCGCCACGATCCTGACCATGGGCCCGACGGCCGTGGCAGAGCATCTGCCCCGTGCGCGTGAGCTGCTCGCCGTCTACATCGCGGCGGCGAACGACATCACGGAGTACGTGGACAAGGGCGTGGCGGCCGTCACGGAGGAGACGCAGCAAGTCGAGCAGATGACCCGCTGGCTGATCATCGGCCTGAACGCCGTCTCGCTGGCGCTGGCGGCCCTGATCTCGGGGCTGATGACCCGGTCCATCGGCAGGCCGCTGGCGCGCCTGGCCGCCGTGGCCGACCGCGTGGCCGACGGCGACCTCTCGGTGGAGCCGCTCACGGTGAAGTCGCGCGACGAGATCGGCATGCTCGCCAACTCGGTGAACAAGATGCTGCAGAGCCTGCGTGACCTCATCGCCCAGGTGATCGCATCCAGCCAGCAGGTGGTGGAGTGGGTCAACGACCTGAAGTCCACGACCGAGCAGATGGCCGAGTCCTCGGCCGCGGTGGCCGACGTGGTCAACCAGATCGCCCAGGGCACCAGCACCCAGTCCCGTGCGGCGGCGGAGAGCCTGCAGGAGGTGCGGGAACTGCAGCGGGCGATCGAGCAGATCGCCGGCGGGGCACAGCAGCAGGCGCGGCAGTCGGAGACGGTCGCAGAGAACGTCCGCGAAGTGCTCTCCGGCCTGAGCGACGTGTCGCAGAAGACCGCGGGCGTCAAGACCGCCGCCGAGCAGGCCCTGGCCACCGCCAGGTCCGGCAAGCAGGTCGTCGAGCAGGCCGTGGAGGCGATGCGGGGCATCCAGACCAGCGTGGGCCGTTCCGCCGATCAGGTGACGGAGCTGGGCGAACTCTCCGGCCAGATCGGGGCCATCACCGACACCATCACCGAGATCGCCGAGCAGACCAACCTGCTCGCCCTCAACGCCGCCATCGAGGCGGCCCGCGCCGGCGAACAGGGCCGGGGCTTCGCCGTTGTGGCCGAGGAGGTCAGGCGGCTGGCGGAGCGGGTGGCCTCCTCCGCCCGCGAGATCTCCGGCCTGATCGACCGGATCCGCAAGGCGACGGCCGACGCCGTCGAGAGCATGCGGCTGGTGACCGGCCAGGTGGACCACGGCGCGGCCCTGGCGGTCAACGGCGGCCGGGCCCTGGACGACATCGTGGGGATGGTGGAGCAGACCAGCGAGCACGTGGCGGCCATCGCAGCCGCAACCGCGCAGCTGGTGTCGGCCAGCCAGTCGGTGCAGACGGCCGTCAACGAGATGGCCGCGGTGACTGAGGAGAACACCGCGGCGACGGAGCAGATGGCGGACAGCGCCCAACAGGTTACCCGGGCCATCGAGACCATCGCCGCCACGACGCAGGAGACGGCGGCCTCGGGCGAGGAGGTGGCCGCCTCCGCCGAGGAGCTCAGCTCCGGCATCGACGAGATCGCCCGCTCCACGGCGGACCTCGCGCAGGTCTCCCGGGAGCTGCAGGAGAAGGTCAGCCGGTTCCGCATGTCGGCGGAGTAACGGCTGCCTCCCCCACCTCAACGGCGCGCACCCCTGCGGTGCGCGCCGTCGCGCGTTGCACGCAAGTCGATCTCCTGATGTTTCGCCGCAGGCGCAGCCTCCATAATCATCCGTCAGTACTTGGATCATCACCTGGAGGTGACGCGCCCGTGCGCAGCTTTCGTTGGACCATCGCCGGAAAACTCGCCGCAGCCTGGCCGGGATTCTCCTCCTAATGCTCGGTACAACTGCGATCAGCATCCTGGCCCTCGGTCAACAGGGTGCACTGTACCAGGGCCTGGCCAACGGCCTGCGCGTGGACCAGGTCAGGGCCGCGCAGCTGAAGGCCGCTGTTCAGGGCCAGGCCCAGAACTTCTGGGCCTTCGTGATCAAGCGGGACCCGGCTGCGCAGGAGCGGTACGAGGCCCACCGTCAGGAAGCTGAGAAGATCCTCGCCGCGCTGGCGGACCGGGCTGCGGTGCCGGAGGCGGAGAGGCTCCTGCAGGGCCTCCGGAACGTGGCGCGACGCTTCGATGAGACAAGTCCCCGGCCATGCAGATCGCCACAGCGCTCCAGCCCACCCTGGAGGAGTACGTCGCCGCGGCAGACGCCAGAGATCGCCCGCTCATCGGAGCGCGCCGCCGGCGTGGCCGGGCGGCTGGAGGGGCATATCCGCCGTTTCCGGATCTGAGCGGAGGGTGCGCTCAGGTCGCCAGCCGGCGGAAGCCCAGGTCGAGCAGGGCGGCGCTCTCGTCGCGCCGGGCCCGCTTGCTGGCGGTGCCCAGCACGATGCCGATCAGCCTTCGCCCGTCCCGCACGGCGGTGGTGATCTGGTGGTAGCCCGCCTCGTCCAGGAAGCCGGTCTTGAGCCCGTCGACGCCGGGATACCGCCCCAGCAGCAGGTTGGTCGCCCGCAGCACCCGCCCGCCGAAGACGAAGCAGGGGAGGCTGTGCAGGCGGGCCAGCGCCTCGGGCTCCTCCTGGACGTACCGCCGGGCCAGCAGGAGCAGGTCGCCTGCCGTCGTCCGGTTCGCGGCCGAGAGGCCGTGGGGGTCCACGAACCTGGTGTGGCGCATGCCGAGGCGCCGGGCCTCGGCGTTCATCTGCTCCACGAAGGCCGCGGCCGAGCCCGAGAGGCGCTCGGCCAGCGCCATGGCGGCATCGCAGGCGGAGGGCACCGCCACCCCCTTCAGCAGGTCGCCCACCGCCACGCGGTCGCCCGCCCGCAGGTCCATGCAGGAGGCGCCCCGGAAGTCCGGGTGGTGGGCCGCGGCCCGCTCGCTGACGGTCACCTCCTCCTCCCACGCCAGATCCCCCGCCCGCAGGGCGCGCAGGGCAAGGCGCAGCGTCATGAGCTTGGTGATGGAGGCCGGGGCGACCGCGGCGTGCGGGTCCTGGGCGTACAGCACCTCGCCCGTACTGCAGTCCGCCAGCAGCGCGGCGCGCGCCCGCACACGGGGAGCGGCGTGAGCGCCCCCCAGCGACCGGGCCACCGCGCCCGCCCATCCGGCCCACGCACCGTGCAGCATGAGGTCACCTCCACGAACCGAGTCCGTCCGTGGACAAGTGTACCGGCGAGTTCTTACTGACCGGTGCACACGAAGCTTAAGGTTTTCTTAAGGTTCGCGGGCCGTGGGCTGCACGGCTGCCCGGGTGTCCACTTGACGCTGCCCGGGCCGGCCAGGTGCGTGTTTGATCCTGTGCGAACCCCTCGGACCGCTCACACGCTGCGCGGGCTGCTGGGGGGCGCGCTCGACGCTGAGCGGACGGCAGTGCGTGCTCGATCCTGTGCAATCCTCTCGGGACGCGCTCATGCTGCGAGGGATGCTCAGGGTGCGCACCTGACGCTGCCCGGGCCGCCGGGGCTCGCTCGAGCGACCGGGCGAAGGCCACCGGCCGACAGGTGCTTGACAGCCGCGCGGACAGCCCCTACAAAGGAAGAGCAATACCTCTGAGACGGGCGGTGGGCGCGCACCATGGACTTCGAAACGGTCATGCAGGAACTGGAAGCCCTGGGAAAGGATCGCCTCAAGAAGTTGTACCTGTCCAACGGCGCCCGCGAGCCGCTCTTCGGCGTGGCCACGGGCGAGATGAAGCCCCTGGCCAGGAAGATCAAGCGCAACCAGCCCCTGGCCGAGCAGCTCTACGCCACGGGCAACTACGACGCCATGTACTTCGCGGGGGTCATCGCCGATCCCGCGGCGATGACCGAGGCCGATTTCGACCGCTGGATCGACGGCGCCTATTTCTACATGATCTCGGACTTCGTCGTCGCCGTGACCCTGGCCGAGAGCCCGATCGCACAGCAGGTGGCCGACAAGTGGATCGCGAGCGGGGAAGACCTGAAGATGTCCGCGGGGTGGAGCTGCTACTGCTGGCTGCTGGGCAGCCGCCCCGATCACGAGTTCTCCGAGAGCAAGCTCTCCGGCCTGCTGGACCGGGTGAGGGAGACGATTCACCAGGCGCCGGAGCGGACCAAGTACGCGATGAGCAACTTTGTCTACACCGTGGGGGTATCGTACGTCCCGCTTCACGAGAAGGCGGTCGAGACGGCGGCGGCGATCGGTGAAGTGGAGGTCGGCAAGAAGAAGCGCCTGCAGCCCCTGGCGAACATCCGGAAGGAGATCGACAAGGGGCGGCTGGGGTTCAAGCGCAAGTACGTCAGGTGCTAGCCGGTGCGACGCCGGCGATGCCAGATCAACAGATGCCAGATCTTAGAACCGACGGAGGACATGTGATGACCCAGCTGAACATCCTCCCGCCGCGGGACGCGTCCGACTGGGACTGGCTGGCCCGCCTCTGGACCGAGGAGTGGGGCG
Source organism: Symbiobacterium terraclitae (assembly GCF_017874315.1). NCBI lineage: Bacteria > Bacillati > Bacillota > Clostridia > Eubacteriales > Symbiobacteriaceae > Symbiobacterium > Symbiobacterium terraclitae. The sequence continues at coordinate 20,872 of NZ_JAGGLG010000044.1, forward strand.
GGACCACGATGGTCACCCGGGGCCGGGTGCACCGCCTCGCCGACCTCGCTGGCCTGATCGCCCGGGAGGGCGACGCCCGGGTCGGCGCGGCGACGTTCCGGATCGAGGGTGCGGAGTGCGAACTCCTGAGCCTCAACGCCTCCGGCCGCGGGCGGGGGGTGGGCACCGCCCTGCTCCGCGCCGTGGAGGCCGCAGCCCGTGAGGCCGGCTGCGGCCGGGTGTGGCTGATCACGTCCAACGACAACCTCGACGCGCTGCGTTTCTACCGGCGGCGGGGCTACCGGCTCGTCGCCGTGCACGCCGGCGCGATCGACGAGGCGCGCAGGGCGAAGCCGTCGATTCCGCTGATCGGGAATCACGGAATCCCGATTCACGACGAGCTGGAACTGGAAAAGCGGCTCTGAAGTGCATCGCAGAGACAGGACGCTCAGCAGGCCGTACGCGGATCCTGCGTCAGGCGCAGCCGCCGACCGATGGCGGCTGCCTGTGCGCGCCGCAGCGTGGTTGCCGGGCGAATCGGCCATACTACCCCTGTGCCTCGTGAACAGAACGCGGAAGGGGGTTAACCGGCTGTGAGCGCCACTACCCAGGAGCAGCAGGTCACGGCCCACGAAAAGCTGCTGATCAACGAACTGCTCCGGATGGAATCGGGGGACGTGCAGAAGACCAAGTCCATGCTGACAATGATCAGCGACCCCGACCTGCGCCAGCAGCTGAACGCCTGCCTGCAGACGGCGCAGGCCCACGTGAAGGCGCTGACGGACTTCTGCGAGCGACACGGAATCGGCTGAGGAGGGGTGCACGTTGTCGGCGGTGATGAGCGCCATCGGCGAAGCGATCGGGATGAAACCCGACGACCGGGTGATCGCGGAGAGTCTGCTGTCCGCCGCGAAGGTGAAGGCGACGGCCTACTGCGCGGCGGTCCTCGAGACCGCCAGCCCCGACCTGCGCCACATCCTGATGACGCACCTGAACGACGCCCTGGCCGAGCACGAGCGCTGCACCCAGGTCGCCGTCCAGCGGGGCTGGTACAAGGCCTACGCCAGCCCGGACGAGCTGGTCGGGCAGGCGCTGCGCGACGCCCGCAACGTGCTGGAAGGGTAGGATCGAGTAGACCGTAGGGTCGCCCTACGGCCTCTCACAACACCGGACATGCGGGTCACGCATCCGGCGTTTCGTCAAGCACTCCGAGTCGATT
>NZ_JAGGLG010000045.1 GCF_017874315.1 Symbiobacterium terraclitae
TGCGGACTGTTCTTAGGCTACAGTGCCAAGTGAAACGAGCAAAGGCACAGGGGGGACTTGAACCCCCTAGTCACGTAGACTGCGAGGCGTACCAGAACAGCCCCCTGCCGCACTGGCAGGGGGCTGATGCTCATCTTCACGGGTGCCCAGCAGTCTCGGGATCAGTAGCAAAGCTGGGCCCCTAAGGGTCCCGCCCTGATGATAGTAGTTTACCATCCAAAAAACTTCTAGTCTACTCTTTTCCGTGCGATGTCTGTACCCTCAACGCCGGAGGGAGGGTCGCAGATGTCAGCAGGTACGTCAGTCGATCGGCCACATCAGCCAGGTCTCATGCGTAACAGGTCCTTCATGGTCGTACTCGCCGCCATGGGGGTATCGCACCTGGGCCACGCGCTCTACCAGCTCGTCGTACCGCTGTGGATTCTCCAGACCACCGGTTCGGCCGGCTACGTCGGCGCGCTCAACGCCATCAGCATAGCCGTCCGCCTGCTGGTCACACCGGTTGCGGGCACGGTTGCAGACCGCGCAGACCGGCGCGCGGTGATGGCATCCGCCAACCTGGCGCGGGCGCTCGTCCTCGCGGCGCTCGCACTGGCCTTCTGGCGGGGAACCAACCAGATCGGGATCCTGCTGGGCGCCGGTGCGGCGCTGGCCGTGGCCGGGGCTTTCTTCGCCCCCGCCTACGCGGCGGCGCAGGCGAGCCTCGTCCACCCGCAGGACCTGACCCGGGCGCTTTCGCTGTGGCAGATGCTGCGCGACGCCATCACCTTCGCGGGGCCGTCCGTCGCCGGGCTCGTCGTAGCGGCGATCGGCCACGCCGGGGCCCTTGCCGCCAACGGGGCAACGTACCTCGTCGCCGCCGTCTGCGTCCTCGGTGTCCAGCTGCGCTGGGCACCTCCGCCGCCCAAGGCGCGCCGCCCCTTCTGGCGGGACTTCGCCGGCGGCCTGGCGCCGTTCACCGGGAGCCCCGTCATCCTCAGGACGGTGATCCTGGGGGCCGGCGTCAACCTGGCCGGGTCGGCCTTCGCCGTCCTGCTGCCGGTGATCGCGGCGCGTGAGCTGGGGCTGAGCCCCGTCCTGTACGGGCTGTCGGAGGTCAGGCTCGCCTACCACGTCTTCTACCTGCTCCTGTGCTCGGTGCTGGTCGCAGTTCCCATTGAGTTGCAGACGCTCGCCGCGGCGATCGTCATCGGGGCTGCCGGAATCGGCAACCTGTGGGTGCGCGCCCTCGTGGGCGCCGTGACGGCAGGTCTGGGCGCGCTGCTCTACGCCTCGCCTCACCGGCCGACGGGACACCCCAGTTCGTCATCATCACCGTCGGTTCGGCAATCGGGGCAGGGCTCCAGTCGATGAGATCGGTGAAGCCGGCCAACCCGACCGCCGACTGAGCCGCACTGGGTTACGCCTGGCCGGTGGGGTGGTCCGCTTCCAGAGGGCCCGCCTCGGGCAGCGGCAGATAGGGGGAAAACGGAACCCTATTTTTCACCGATTGCAGGGAAACTGGCACCCTATCTCAGCCCGCGCATACCCCCAGGGAGTATATCGGGCCGCTGCAGCGGCCTCTCTCGCCCTCCCGGCCCCCGTTTCCGCCCACCTTCCAGGCCGGCAACCGCCCCGCCGACGGAAATATGGGGAGCGGTTCCCTGCATTTCGTGAAAAATACCGTTCCGATTTCCCCCTATCTCCCGGAGGTACCGCCCAACCCAGCTTGCTGAGCCCCATCCCGCCCGTTGGCTCGACAGGGGCGCCGGTGGGGGCTAGTGTCGGAGCCGCGTTGACCGCCTGTACCACGTATCCCCTGCGTGCCCGGTCCACCGTGCGCGGTGCCGACGGGACCACCGGAGAGCGCCTGCCGTGCAGCCCGCCGGTCCACGGTGTCAGCGGGACCACCGGAGCGCGCCTGCCGTGCGGCCCGCCGGTCACGGGGTGGGCGGGGCCACCGGAGCGCGCCTGCCGTGCAGCCTGCCGGTAGCGGTGTCAGCGGGGCCACCGGAGCGCGCCTGCCGTGCAGCCTGCCGGTAGCGGTGTCAGCGGGGCCACCGGAGCGCGCCTGCCGTGCAGCCGGTAGCGGTGTCAGCGGGGCCACCGGAGCGCGCCTGCCGTGCGGCCCGCCCGTCACGCTGTCGGCGGGACCACCGGAGCGCGCCTGCCGTGCAGCCCGCCGGTCACGGTGTCGGCGGGACCACCGGAGCGCGCCTGCCGTACAGCCCGCCGGTCACACTGTCGACGGGGCCACCGGAGAGCGCCTGCCGTGCAGCCCGCCGATCACGGTGTCGGCGGGACCACCGGAGCGTGCCTGCCGTGCAGCCCGCCGGTCACACTGTCGACGGGGCCACCGGAGAGCCCTTGCCAGGCGGCACGCCCGTCACGATGTCAGCGGGGGCACCGGAGAGCACTGGCCAGGCGGCACGCCGCTCACGATGTCAGCGGGGGCACCGGAGAGCACTGGCCAAGCAGCCCGCCGCTCACGATGTCAGCGGGGCCACCGGAGCGCGCCTGCCGTGCAGCCGGCCGGTCAGGGTGTCAGCGGGGCCAAACTCTGCCGCGACCTCTGCGGAGAGAACTGGTTGAACCGATTTTTCCTCGAACCGACCCGCTCCCTCCCCGTCCTAATCTTGCCATCAGACAGGGGGAAGCACGATGACACTTCGCATCCGACCGGTCCGACCCGACGATTACGAGTCCCTGGCGGCCTGCAACCGCCTCGCCATGCCCGGCACCGACGACACGGCCGGGAGCCTCCGGCAGTTCGATGGAAACACCTATGCCTTCGCGCGCTGGGTGGCCGAGGTCGACGGCCGGGTGGTGGGCAGCGCCTGCTGGTACCAGTGGCCCAGCCGGCTCCACCCGCAGAAGTTCTGGATGGAGGGCTCGGTCCACCCCGACTTTCAGCGCAGGGGGATCGGGGAGACCCTGCTTACCCAGGTGCTGGACGCGGTGCGGCAGAAGGGCGCGATCTCGGTGCGGACCTACACCCGGGAGGACTACGCCGGCGCACTGCGCTTCCTGGAGAAGCGCGGCTTCGCGGAGGCCAAGCGGACCTGGGTCTCCGAGCTCGACCTGGCCCGGTGCAACTTCGCGCCCTTCGCGGGGTACGCGAAGCGGGTGGAGGCCGCGGGCATTCGCCTGGTACAGCTTCCCGAACTGCAGTCGACCCCCGACTGGCAGCACCGGCTGCGCACCCTCTACAACGCCCTCCAGGCCGACGTGCCGGACATCGATCCTGCCTTCCCCCTCACCGCGGAGATGTTCCGGGAGAACTACATGGGGCGTACATCGTATATGCCCGAAGGCCACTTCATCGCCCTGGAAGGCGACCGCTGGATCGGCCTCTCCACCCTCTGGAAGGGGACGGAGCCGGGTCAGATGAACGTCGGCCTCACCGGGGTGCTGCCCGAGTACCGGCGGCGGGGAATCGCCCTGGCGCTCAAGCTCCGCGCCATGGCCTGGGCCCGTGGACAGGGCGTCACGCGGCTCAGGACCAACAACGACTCGGTCAACCGGCCCATCCTGGCCCTCAACGAGCGCCTGGGCTTCGTGAAGGAGCCAGCCTGGGTGCACCTGGTGCGTGCGTTCTAGAGGCCGGCGACTCACCGCCGGCCACGGGCTCGCCGGCGTGGCCCCACCTTCACGCCGGCGGTCAGGGCGGCGGGGTGGCATAGGCTTGGCACGGCCTCAGGTTCACTCGGGAGTGCTACGCGAGGCAGCAGACACCCTATCCTTTCGGCTCAGAGATATGGTCGAGACCCTATTTTTCGTCACCCTCACACACCCCCCATTCGCTGCAGAGCCCGTCCTTTCGGGCATGTGAGAGTGCTCACATTCTCAAATAGTCAGATGTGCTCATTGTCTCGTCCAAACGAACGAGACGAAGAGGAATCCGTCCATCAACCGTCGTAAATCCTTAGGCCAAGTGGTCAGACCACATGACCACCTGACAATAGATCGGGTTCCCGGCCCCCGGCCCCCGGTTTGCCACCCACTCCCGCTAAAGGAGGCAATCGGATTGCAGTACCTGCAGAACTACAATCCCCTGGGCAACGCGTTCCTGTCCACCCTGGTCGCTGCGCTCCCGGTCGTGACCCTGCTCTACTTCCTGGCCCTGCACCCGACCAAGTCCAACCAAGGCTCGCTGCACAAGGGCATCGAGGCTCACAAGGCAGCACTCATCGCAGGCATCGTCTCGCTGCTCGCCGCCGTCCTCGTCTTCAAGATGCCCGTCCAGACCGCCGGCATGTCCTACGTCTACGGTGTGCTGTATGGCATGTTCCCCATCGGCTGGATCGTTATCGCCGCGATGTTCCTCTATACCGTGACCTTGGTTACCGGTCAGTTCGAAATCGTGAAGGACACCGTTGCCTCCATCTCCTCCGACAAGCGCATCCAGGCCATCCTGATCGCCTTCTCCTTCGGTGCGTTCGTGGAAGGCGCCGCCGGCTTCGGCACCCCCGTCGCCATCTCCGGCGCCCTGATGGTGGGTCTCGGCTTCAAGCCCCTGCAGGCCGCAATCCTCTGTCTGATCGCCAACACCGCCCCCGTCGCCTTCGGCGCCCTGGGCACCCCGGTCACCGCCCTGGAAGGCGTGACGGGCATCCCGGCCTTCGCCATCTCCCAGATGGCCGCCCGGCAGCTCCCGTTCTTCTCCCTGATCGTCCCCGTCTGGATGGTCGCCGCCATGGTGAAGATGGACGGCGGCAAGTGGTCTGACGTCTGGAACGTCTGGCCGGCCCTGCTGGTCTCCGGCGGCTCCTTCGCCCTCACCCAGTTCCTCGTTGGCAACTACATGGGCCACATGCTGGTCGACATCCTCGGCGGTCTGGTCTCCATGGCGGCAGTCGCCCTGTTCTCCCGGGTGTGGCAGCCCAAGAAGGCCTACTCCGTCGACAACCATCCCAAGGCCAAGGCGGCGATGGCCGGCGGCGCTTCCTACACCACCGGCCAGGTCGTGAAGGCCTGGATGCCCTGGGCCCTGCTCACCGTTTTCGTCTTCCTCTGGGGCCTGCCCTCGGTCAAGAGCTTCCTGAACTCCATCCCGGGCGCCGTGATCAACTGGAACGTTCCGTTCGTCCAGGGCCTCGTCTACCGCACGCCGCCCGTCGTGGCTGAGCAGACGCTGGACAAGGCGGTGTACACCCTCAACTGGCTCTCCGCCCCCGGCACCGGCATCATGTTCGCCGCCCTGATCTCCGGCCTGATCATCGGCATGAGCGGAGAGCAGTGGGGCACCGTGATCCGGCGGACCGCCCAGCGCCTGCGCATGCCGCTGCTGACCATCGGCCTCGTGCTCGGCATGGGTTACGTCACCAAGTACTCCGGCATGGACGCCGTGCTCGGCCTCGCCTTCACCAAGACCGGCGTGCTCTACCCGTTCTTCGCCGCCATGCTGGGCTGGCTGGGCGTCGCCCTGACCGGTTCCGACACCTCCGCCAACGTCATGTTCGGCGGCATGCAGAAGATCACCGCCGAGCAGCTCGGGCTCTCGCCGGTCCTCATCACCACGGCCAACTCCACCGGCGGCGTCATGGGCAAGATGATCGACGCCCAGTCCATCGTCGTCGCGACCGCCGCCTGCTACGAGGACAAGAACGAGGGCAAGCTGGCCGCCGGCCCGATCTTCCGTGGCGTCCTGCCCCACTCGATCCTGCTGGCCGCACTCATGGGCGTGCTGGTCATGCTCCAGGCCTATGTCTTCCCGTGGATGATTCCGGCCATTACGAAGTAGCATGAGGTAACGTATACTGCTGGTAGAAGAGTTGGGGCGCAGAAGCTGGACGGCGCAATCGCCGAGACAGGAGGAGTATTCGCGTGAGCCGTTTTGCCCGTATCGCAAACCAGCGAATCTACCAGCAGATCGTTGACCAGATCTCCCGCATGATCCGGGATGGCTCCCTGAGGCCGGGTGACCGCCTGCCGCCCGAGCGACAGCTCGCCGAGGAGTTCGGCGTCAGCCGGGCGGCAGTGCGGGAGGCCCTGTCGGCGCTGGACCTCATGGGCCTGATCGAGGTGCGTCAGGGCGAGGGCACCTTCGTCCGGGCCGTGACCGAGGAAGCGCTGGTCACCCCGATGGCGCTTTTGGTGGCGATGGTGCGGGACGAGGAGCTCGGGGTCGACATGGTGGAGGTCCGGGCCGCCCTGGAAGCCGAGGCGGCCTATCTGGCTGCGCAGCGCCGGGAGCCCGAGGACCTGGTGGCCATGGAAGAGGCGATCGCGGAGATGGAGGCGGCCCTGCGGACCGGCGATCTGGCCGCGGAGGCCGACTGGAAGTTCCACCACGCCATCGCCACGGCGTCGGGCAACGGGGTCCTGCTCCAGATCATGCGGTCGCTGAGCGAGACCATGCAGGAGTCGATCGTGCGCTTCCGCACGGGGCTGCTGCGGATCCCCGGCATGGATACAGTCCTTCTGGCCGAGCATCAGGGCATTCTCGACGCCATCCGCGACCGCGATGCGAAGCTGGCCCATGACCGCATGCGGGCGCATCTGGACCGGGTGAGGCAGATGCTCTACGGCGAACTGTCGGCTACAGCGAATGAACAACAGAGGTGATTACACATGGGTGATGCCGCGCTGATCCAGGCTCTGCAGCGGATCGTCGGCGAGCAGCACGTGCTCCACGCCCCGGCTGACCTGGCCGCCTACGCGGTCGACGCGACCCCCCTGCTCCGCAGCCTCCCGACGGTGGTAGTCTTCCCCGGCTCGCGGGATGAGGTGAAGGCCATTCTGGAGCTGGCCTCGGAAAAGCGTATCCCGGTGATCCCCCGGGGCGCCGCCTCCAACCTCTCGGGCGGGACGATCGCCATCGAGGGCGGGATTATGCTGAATATGAATCGCATGAACCGTATTATCGAAGTCGACGCCGCCAACCTCACCGCCACCGTCCAACCGGGAGTGACCACCGCCCAGCTGGCGCGGGAGGTCGAGGCCCGGGGTTTGTTCTACCCGCCCGACCCCGGCTCGCAGGTGATCTCGACCATCGGCGGCAACGTGGCCGAGAACGCCGGCGGCCTGCGGGGCCTGAAGTACGGCGTCACCCGCGACTACGTGATGGGCCTCGAGGCAGTGCTGCCGAACGGCGCCATCCTGCGCACGGGCGGCAAGAACGCCAAGGACGTGGCCGGCTACGACCTGACCCGCCTGCTGGTGGGCTCCGAGGGCACCCTGGCCGTGATCACGGAGATCACCGTCAAGCTGCTGCCCAAGCCGGAGACGAAGCGGGCCGCCCTGGCCATCTTCGACCGGCTGGAGGACGCAGGCCGCGCCGTCGCCCGGATCATCGAGAACAAGATCATCCCGTGCACCCTGGAGATCATGGACAAGGGCACGATCAAGGCCGTCGAGGAATTCGCCCACGTGGGCCTGCCCACCGATGCCGCCGCCGTGCTCTTCATCGAGCAGGACGGCCCGCGCGCGGTGGTCGACGCCGACATCGAGCTGGCCGGCCGGCTCTGCCGCGAGGAAGGCGCCCGCGACGTGAAGGTGGCCGCCACGGTGGAGGAGGGCACCAAGCTGGCCGAGGCCCGCCGCTTCGCCCTGCCCGCCCTGGCCCGGCTCCGCCCGACCTGCGTGCTGGAGGACGCGACGGTGCCGCGCTCCCACCTGGCCGAGATGATCCGCTTCATCGAGGCGACGGCCAAGAAGTACAACCTGCTGATCTGCACCTTCGGGCACGCCGGCGACGGCAACCTGCATCCCACCTGCCCCTGCGACGAGCGGGACCACGAGGAGCTCGAGCGGGTGGAGAAGGCCTTCGCCGAGATCTTCGACAAGGCCGTCTCCCTCGGCGGCACCATCACCGGCGAGCACGGCGTGGGCATCGCCAAGCAGGACTACCTGGAGTGGAAGATCGGCGAGGCGGGCGTGGCGGTTTCCAAGGGGATCAAGGCGGTCTTTGACCCGCTGGGCATCCTGAACCCCGGCAAGGTGCTGCCCAAGGCCACCCGCAAGCGACTGGTGGTGAGGCAGGGATGAGCAGCGTCTCGCTGACCAACCTGAAGGAAGCGCTCAACTACGACGAGATCGTCAACTGCATGCGCTGCGGGTTCTGCCTCGCAGCCTGCCCGACCTACAAGCTGTCCCTGCACGAGCCGCGGAGCCCGCGCGGCCGCATCGCGCTGGCGAGGGCGGTGGCCGAGGGCCACCTGGACCTGAACGACATCGTGGGCCCCCTGGACCAGTGCGTCGGCTGCCGGGCCTGCGAGGTGGCCTGCCCTGCGGGCGTGCATTACGGCGAGATCCTCGAGGCCGCCCGGGCGACCATCGTGGAGCACAAGGAGCAGAGCGCGCTGGAGCGGCTGGTGCGGAAGGTCGGCCTGAAGTGGGTGCTGGGCACCCCGGCCGGCATCCGGTTCGCCGGCTGGGCCCTCTGGTTCTGGCAGGTGACCGGCCTCTCCTGGCTGGCCCGCAAGACCGGCCTGACCCAGGCGGTGGCCGGCAAGGCCATGGCCGAGCTGGAGGCCGCCATGCCCCGGGTGCCGAGCCCGGTCAAGCGGTTCATGGGCGGCGGCCCGGGCCACGTCTTCCCGGCGATCGGCGAGCGGCGGGCCAGGGTGGGCTTCTTCACCGGCTGCATCCAGGAGATCACCTTCTGGAAGGAGAACCGGGACGCCATCGCCCTGCTGCAGAACGCCGGCTGCGAGGTGCTGATCGTCCCCGGCCAGGGCTGCTGCGGCGCCGTCCACACCCACACGGGCGAGGAGGCCGCGGCGCACGAGCAGGCGAAGCGGAACATCGCCGCTTTCGAGCGGCACCAGATCGACTACGTGGTGAACGCCGCCGGCGGCTGCGGCGCAGCGCTGAAGGAGTACAAGATCTGGCTGAAGGGCGATCCCGAGTGGGCCGAGCGGGCGAAGAAGTTCTCCGCCAGCGTGCGGGACATCAGCGAGATCCTGCTCTCCCTCCCCCCCATTCCGCTGGGGCCGCGTCCGGGCCGGGTCACGTTCCAGGACTCCTGCCACATGCGCAACGTACAGAAGCTGGTGAACGAGCCCCGGAAGCTGCTCAGCAGCGTGCCCGGACTCGAGTTCGTGGAGATCGGCAATGCCGACCAGTGCTGCGGCGCCGGCGGTGTCTACAACATCATGCAGCCGGAAACCGCCAACGCCATGGGCGCCGACAAGGCGAGCCGGGTGAAGGCCACCGGCGCGCGGGAGCTCGTGGTGGCCAACCCGCCCTGCCAGCTGCACATGCGGGCGAGCCTGATGCGGGCCGGACTCGACAAGGAAGGCGTGCGCGTCGTCCACCTCGCCACGGTCCTGAGGGAGTCGATGGACGCGGCCAAGTCCCAGGAACGCACGGGCCAGACAACGCGATAGCGCTGCGATTCTGGAGCCCGGCTGGGACGGCCCGCGGATACCGTCCTTGCCGGGCATACCCCTCTTGGTCTGGCCACCAGACCGAATCAACGCACTAGGGGGTGCAGGCTTGAAAGTCTCACTATTCATCACCTGCCTGGCTGACCACTTCTACCCCGAGGTGGGCGAGGCGGTCGTCCACCTGCTCCGGCGCTACGGCTGCGAAGTCGACTTCCCGCCGAACCAGACCTGCTGCGGCCAGCCCGCGTGGAACACGGGCCTGGAGGACGAAGCCAGGGCCTACGCCAGGGCGTACATCGAGACCTTCGAGAACAGCGAGTACGTGGTGATGCCCTCGGGCTCCTGTGCGGGGCATGTGCGGTATTACTACCCGCAGATGTTCAAGGACGACAAGGAGATGTACCGGCGGGCGTGCGCCGTGGCCGACAAGACCTACGAGTTCAGCCAGTTCCTGGTCAACGTGCTCGGGGTCCGGGACGTGGGCGCCCGCTTCCCGGCGAAGGTCGTCTTCCACAACAACTGCCACATGCAGCGGGAGCTGGGCGTGTTCGAGGAGCCGCTCACGCTGCTCCGCCACGTCAGGGACCTCGAGCTGCTGGACAACCCCCGTTACGACCTGTGCTGCGGCTTCGGCGGCGCCTTCTCGGTGAAGATGCCCGAGATCAGCACGGCCATGGCCGACGAGCGGCTCGGCATCTACGTGGGGACCAAGGCCGACATCATCGTCAGCTGCGACGGCGGCTGCCTGATGCACATGGGCGGCCGGGCCGAGCGGCAGGGGCTGCCGGTGAGGACGATGCACCTGGCCACGCTGCTGTGGGAAGGGGTGAAGAGCAATGGCCGCTGACCCCCACAACGTGCCCGACTTCAAGACCCGCATCGCCAAGGCGCTGGGCGATGAGCGGCTGCGGGGCGCCGTGCGCTACACGGCGGACAACCTGCGGACCAAGCGAAACGCGGTGGTCGCCGACCTGAACGAACAGGCGGCGCAGCGGATGGCGATCGGCAGCTTTGCGGAGCTGCGCCGGCAGGCCCGGCGGATCAAGGAGCACACGCTGAAGCACCTCGACTACTACCTGGAGCAGGCGGCTGAGCGGATCCGGCAGAACGGCGGCACGGTCCACTGGGCCGGCAGCGCCGCGGACGTCGTCCGCATCGCCGAGGAGATCGCCGAGCGGCGCCAGGCCAAGAGGGTGATCAAGTCCAAGTCGATGGCCTCCGAGGAGGTCATGTTCAACCACGCCCTCGAGGCCAAGGGCGTCGAGGTGGTCGAGTCCGACCTGGGCGAGTACATCATCCAGCTGGCCCACGAGACGCCGGCCCACATCGTGATCCCGGCCATCCACAAGACCCGCCGGCAGATCGCCGACATGTTCGGCGCGGTCGCCGGACGGGAGCTGACCACCGACACGCCGACCCTGACGAAGTTCGCCCGGGAGACGCTGCGCAAGAAGTTCATGGCCGCCGACATCGGCGTCTCCGGCGCCAACTTCCTCGTGGCCGAGTCCGGCACCATCTGCCTGGTGACCAACGAGGGCAACGGCCGCCTCACCACGTCGGTGCCGCCGGTCCACGTCGCCATCGTGGGCATCGAGAAGCTGGTGCCGACCCTGGAGGACCTGGCGGTGGTCCTCGGCCTCCTGCCCCGCAGCGCCACGGGCCAGAAGATCACCACCTACTTCAACATGATCACCGGGCCCCGCCGCCCCGGCGAGCCGGACGGCCCGGAGGAGCTGCACGTGATCTTCCTGGACAACGGGCGGACGAACCTGCTGGGCTCCAAGTACGAGGAGGCCCTGATGTGCATCCGCTGCGGCGCCTGCCTCAACGTCTGCCCGGTCTACCGGAACATCGGCGGCCACGCCTACGGCTCGATCTACCCCGGCCCCATCGGTTCGGTGATCTCGCCGCTGCTCAACGACCTCGGCGCCTGGACCGACCTGCCGCAGGCCAGCAGCCTGTGCGGCGCCTGCCACGAGGCCTGCCCGATGGGCATCCACCTGCATGAGCACCTGGTGAGCCTCCGCATGGACACGGTGGCCATGGGCAAGGCCGACCCCGGCTTCACCCGCGTGATGAAGCTCTGGATGGCGGCCTGGCGGCGTCCGGCCATCTACCGGATGGCGGCGAAGCTCGGCCGCGTGGCGATGCGCCCGTTCGTCAAGAAGCGGGCGGACGGCACCGAGGTGGCGGAGAGCCTGCCCGGGCCGTTTGCCGCCTGGACCAACACCCGCAACTTCCCGCCCATCGCCAGCCGCACGTTCCACGAGCGCTGGTCCGACCTGGAGAAGGAGGGGAAGCGATGAATCAGCAGGCGTTCGTCAACCGGGTCCGCGCCCGGCTGGGCCGGTCGGTGGCCGACGGCGTCCCGGAGTGGCAGCCCTCGCTGCCGATCCCCGATCCCGGCCCGACCGACACCGAGGCGCTGGTGGAGCGGTATCAGGCGGAGCTGGTGAAGCTGAGCGGCAACAGCTACCGGGTCTCTTCCGAGGCCGAGATCGCGCCGCTGGTGGTGCGGATCCTGAAGGAGTCCGGGGTATCGGGACACGTGGTGCGCTGGGACGACCCGCTGCTGAACGGCCTCGGCCTGGACGAGGCGCTGGGCGCGGCCGGCTTCCCGGTGACGCCGGTGAAGCACGGCGAGCCCGGCCGCCCGCAGGTCGAACTGGTGGAGCAGGCCGTGGCCGGCATCACCGGGGCCGACTTCGCCATCGCCGAGACCGGCACGCTGGTGATGGGCAGCTCCCGGCCCGGCGAGGCCGGCGCCCCCGGCCGCGGCCGCACGGTCTCGCTGCTGCCGCCGGTCCACATCGCCGTGGTGCGGAAGGAGCAGTTCGTCTACACGGCGGCGCAGGTCTTCCAGCGGCTGCGGCAGATGGGCGTGCTGCCGTCGCAGGTGATCTTCGCCTCGGGACCGAGCCGCAGCGCCGACATCGAGAACGACCTCTCGATCGGCGTGCACGGCCCGGCGCAGGTGCACGTGATCATCATCTAGAGGGAATGCGGAAGGCCCCCGACCTGAGGCAGCTCAGGCCGGGGGCCTTCGTTTTCAGCGCAGCCACCGTTCGCGCCGAGCTGCCAGCCAGAGGGTCAGCGCCCATAGCGAGAGCCCGAGCAGGATCAGGCAGATGGTCTGCACCGCAGGGTTGCCCCCCGTCACGGAAGGCCGGGACAGGCGGAACAGGTAGACCTGCGGGATGACGCCTCCGGTCAGCCAGTCGGCGAGCCACCACCCCACACCGAGGGCCAGCCCGCCGGCGATGTGGCGCGCCAGGCTGCTGCCCGCGACCGCGGCGCCGCTGAGGGCAAGGGCCGGAGGACCGGCGAGGAGCAGGAACCTGCCCGGGGCGACCGGCGCGCCGCCCGCCGCGGCGACGCCTATGAGGACCAGTGAGAAGAGCGCCAGGGCCGCCGCCGGAACGGCGGCCTTCTCCAGCAGGCGCAGCCAGGGTCGCTCATCCATGGCGAGCCGGGACTCGGCCCAGCCCGCCTGGTAGTCCAGGCAGGGAATGGGGGCGCACCACAGGCCGGCGGTGAGGGGAATGATCATCTCGGCCACGTTCTCGAACAGGGTGCTCCACTGGGACGCAGGCGTCCGGGGGTCGCCGGTGAGGCTGACGAACAGCAGCCACCCCGCTGCCAGGGCGGGCGGGAGCAGCCACGACCCGTCGACCAGGACGCGGGCGTGAAGCAGGAACCTCCTCATGGCCGCACCCTCCCCATCTCCCGGTCCAGCACCTCGGCGGTGAGCGGCCCTGCCGCATACTGCTCCAGCAAGGCTTGTACGACCTGCCGGGCCGCGTCGCCCCCCGACTCGTCCCGCAGGGCGAGCAGCTGCCGGCAGGTGTGATCCCGCACCGCCTCGTCCACCGGTTCTGCCGCTGCGGGCTCCCTGCGGTTGAGGTTCCGCAGGGGGAGTCCGGTCTCCGCGCCGAACACCTCCTCCAGGTACAGGCGGACCCCGGCCAGCAGCGCCCGCTCCTCCCGGGTGCGGCCATCCGGCAGCCACAGGTCGTGCATGCGGTCCAGCAGCAGCCGGTTGGACAGCGCAGATCCGACGCCGGCGCCTCCGGGCGCGGTTCGGATCACGGCCCCCGGGAACTGCGGATAGAGCGTGGCGTGCAGGGCGAAGGCCTCGCTCACCTCCAGCCACTGCAGGGGACCCCGGGAGGGGAACCAGCGGGCCACGTACCCGTTGACGGCCGACCGCACCCCCTCCACTCCCGTGCGATCACCCGCGCTGAGGTCCGACAGCATGACGCCGGGGGACGATGCCGCCCGGGACCAGTACCCCTGGGCGATCACCCAGCCCGCCGTCACCGGCTGCCCGTCCGGGGCGTTGGTGGCGACCGGGATCTCCGCCGACCCGAAGATGACCTTCACTGTCATGGGCACCGGGTCGTGCTCGACGGGCCGGTCCTGCATCCAAACCGTCTGCCCGCCCGGTTCCCTGGCCGGCACACTGAGCAGCCATGCTCCGGGAAGCGGGTACCAGCCGTGGTTGGCCGGCAGGATCACGCTGCCCTCTGCGACGTGGGCGCCCAGCGCGAGCTGGCCCTGGTCGGTTCGACGCCACTGCCACACGGTTCCGCGATAGTGGAAGGTATAGGTGCCCGGTCTGCCCTCCGTGAACACGCGCACGAAGTCGCCCGATCGCACGAACGGCACGGCGGAACCGTCGGGCCCGATGACCCGTTCCACGGTCAGCGGGTGGCGCAGGGTGAAGTCCGCATAGGGATCCGCCGACACCAGCGCCACGCTCGCCTCCACCTGCATGCTGCGGCTCGCCGGCTGGAGGGAGACGTCCAGGTCATACTTACCGACCTCCGGCGTGATGACGCCGGTGAGGTGCGGCGGCGCCGTGTAGTACGCCACCTCGGCCATGTAGGCCGCCTCACGCCCGCGCCACTCCGCCTGCGACGCCCCGACCCCGGCGGCGGCCAGCAGCAGCCCCGCGCCGAGGAGGCTCCCCACCAGCCGCCAGTCCCGCTCCCCGCGCCGCCGGAGGGAGACGCCGTAGGCCTGGCCCAGGCACAGCAGGGTGAGCCCGACGGCGAAGAGGCGGTTATAGGCGACCAGCCCGGCGTCGGGGAAGAGCGTCGGCGATGCCAGGGGAAAGGAGAGCAGCATGGGCCAGTCCAGCGCCGTCAGGGGCGTACGGCCCCCGCTCCCCGTGTACATGGCGAGGACCGGGCCTGCCACAAAGACGAGCAGCCCGGTGAGGTGGGCCGGCAGCCCGCGCCGGAAGAGCAGACCCAGGGCAAAGCCCAGCGCCGTCGCCGGCAGCAGCGACACGGCGCCCATGAGGGCGGCGGTCCGGAGCGGGGCGTGGGTCATGGGCAGCCCCGGGAGGGCGGTGAACAGGAAGGCGCCCAGCGCGAAGAGCAGGCCGTAGACGAGCAGCGCAGCGCAGTACTGGGCGAGGACCCGGGCCGTCAGCGACCCGGCGGCGGCGGCCGGCAGGGACGCCATCAGTTCGTCCACATGCAGGTCCTCGTCCATCTGCGCGGCTCTGATGCTCAGGAAGACCTGGACCAGCACCACGAGCGGGGTCAACACCGGCAGCCGGAACACCTGGAGGAGGATCCCGGCACCCTGGAGATGCTCCACCACCCGGAGGTAGACCAGAAGTCCGGCGCCGGCGATGAGCAGCGCACCGAGGATGCGGGAGCGGAGAGCGATACGCAAGTAGCCCCGGAAGGTGACCATCACCCGACCGCCCCCTGTCGCATCAGCGCGAAGTAGGCGTCCTCCAGCGTCGGCGCCGCAGGGGCGGCGTCGGGAAGGGGCCTCTCGGGAGAGAGGAGCCGCAGCCCGACGCCTTCGGGGGGGCTGCGGGCCGAGATGATGCACAGATCGCCCTTGCGGCGCTCGTACTCCCAGACCGGAAGGCGGGCAGTCCAGATACGTCCGTCCGCCGGACCAGGTCCGGGACGCTGCCCTCAAAGCACAGCGACCCCCGCCGCAGTACCGACACGGTGGGGCACGTGTCCTCGATGTCCTCCACGATATGGGTGGAGAGCAGCACGCTCCGGCTGACGCTGAGCTCGACGAGGAGGTTCCGGAGGCGCAGCCGCTCCTCCGGATCCAGCCCCGCCGTGGGCTCGTCGACGACGATGACCTTCGGGTCGCCCAACACCGCCTGGGCGATGGCCAGCCGCCGCAACATGCCGCCGGAGAGGGCGCGCACCGGGCGCCGCCGGAACTCGTGCAGGTTGACCAACTCCAGCGCCTCGGCGATGGCCGGCCGCAGGCGGTCCTTCGGGACGCCCTTGTACGCCGCCACGAGCTCGAGCATCTCCGCCGCGGTCAGCTGCGGGTAAAAGCCGACCTTCTGCGGTACGTAGCCCAGCAGCCGGCGCACGGCCTGCGGCTCCCGCACCACGTCGTGGCCGAAGACCGTCACCTGGCCGGCGTCGGGCCGCAGCAGGGTGGCCAGGATGCGCATCAGCGTCGTCTTCCCGGCACCGTTGTGCCCCAGCAGCCCGTACATCCCGATGGGGATGGTCAGGGTGATGTCGTTGAGCGCAGTGACGCCTCCCGGATACCGTTTCACCAGGTTACGGAGTTCGATGGCCATGACCTGCCGTCACCCCTCTGCTGCTACAATCCGGCGCGTGCCCCTGTGTGGCCCGGGCACCGCCTTTCCCGGCTTTCGGCACGTTTTTCGTCAATACAAAAATATCACAGGGTTATCCATAAGTCCTTCCTGATGGACAACCCTGCCTAAATCAAGTGCTTCACGTGTTCCCTCTGCGGACCAGCCGGTGCCCCGGTGTCGGTGCGCCTGGCCGGTGCGCCCGCCAGGGCGGCCCCGCAGATCCCACCGCACGTGCACGTGGCAGCGGTGCCTGGCAGGCCGCCAGGCAGGTCGGCCCGTCGGGTCCGCCTGGTCGATCCGCTCAGGAGTCCCGTCTGGCAGTGCCGCCAGCCACGTCCGACTGACCGGTCCGACAGCCGCTGACCAACCTGCTGCAGGCGCACAGCCTGCACGGGAGGCCGATTCAGCACCAGTCCATGGAACCGAAACGGGTGCATGAAGGTATACGCTGGTGAATCGACGAGCTGGGAGGTGATCCGATGAGCCAATGCCCGGCGCCGGCGAACGAGGCGGACTGGGTGGAGCGGGCCCGCAGGGGGGACGCCGAGGCGTTTGCACGGCTGTACGAGGCCTACCAGTCCAGCGCGTTCGGAGCCGCCATCCTGCTGACCAACGACCGGACGCTCGCCGCCGACGTGGTGCAGGAGGCGTTCATCAAGGCGTTTCTGGCGATGCCCCGCTTCCGGTCCGGCCAGCCGTTCCGGCCCTGGTTCTTCCGCATCCTGACCAACGAGGCGCTGCGCTCCCTGAAGCGGAAGCGCCTGTGGGAACGGTTCCGACCGGCGCCCAGGGAGCAGCCCGCCCCCGTACCCACCCCGGAGGCCCTGGCGCTGGACCGGGAGCGCGCCGAGGAGGTCTGGAAAGCGGTGAGCGAGTTGCCTGAGATCGGACGGGCCGCCGTCGTCCTGCGCTACTACCTCGGCCTCTCCGAAGAGGAGATGACCAGCGTGCTGGGCGTGCCCGCCGGGACCGTCAAGTCGCGTGTGGCACGGGCCCGAGAACGCCTGAAGCACATCCTGGCCAACGTCTGAGAGGAGTGATCGTGGATGCATGAACAGGAGGTGCGTGCAGTGCTGAGCGCACATGCGGGCCAGGAGGCCCCGCCCAATCTCCTTCCGGTGATCCTGAAGCAGGTGCAGAGGCGGCGCGCCAGGAGTCGCTGGCTGAGGCGCACAGCCCTCGCCCTGGTCTGCGCCTTCGCCTTCCTGACCTTCGTCCCCGGCGGCGGCACGGCCGTGGCGACCGTCCGGCAGATTCAGCCCACGCTGTACCTGAGGACCAACCTCGCCGAGGCCCAGCAGGTCGCCCGCTCGCCGCTGGTGCTGCCGCCGTCGGTTCCGGGCTACTTCGGCGAGATTCCCATCGGCCCCGA
The DNA here is from genome assembly GCF_017874315.1 of Symbiobacterium terraclitae. Taxonomy (NCBI): domain Bacteria; kingdom Bacillati; phylum Bacillota; class Clostridia; order Eubacteriales; family Symbiobacteriaceae; genus Symbiobacterium; species Symbiobacterium terraclitae. Next base: position 17,285 of record NZ_JAGGLG010000045.1, read on the forward strand.
TGCCCCCGCGGTCGTCGGAAGGTGGCTGTCGTACGAGACGGTTGCGGTGAGCATCACCGATGATCCGGAAGGCACGGGCGTCATGTACTTCGACCTGCGGCGGTCGACGGATCTAAACGGCGAGATGCCGCTGGCCGATCATCCCGACCGGACCACCCAGGAGGTCATGGTCGGGGAGTATCCCGGCGTTGTGGTCCTGCACGCAGGCCACCCGCTGTTGGTCTGGTGGAAGACCGACACCCACCAGTACCGGCTGACGGTCGGAGGCGCCGACACCGTGGCGGAACTGGTCCGGATCGCCGAGACCATTCGCTAGGCACCGTTGAGCAGAGCCTGGCTCCCTGTCCGGGGGGCCGGGCTCTTGTTCCACGGGACCGGGCCAGCCCCGGGTCTGGAGCAGATGCGCCGGGAACACAGCAGCCGGAGGACGCACCTCCGGCTCAACCGCGTTCCGGCTGGCGGCAGGATCCTCAGCGCACCGTGACCCCGGTGCGCACCGTCTGTCCACCGCAGGTGATGACCACGGGCCACGTTCCTGGAGTCGTGCGCGTCCCGACCTTCCACGACCACGACACAATGCCGGCCCCGTTGGCCTGTTTCGCCTGCAACCCCTGCGCGCTGCTGGGACCACTCTTGTAGATCACAGAGATGGTACAGTCATCTCCTGGCCTGGTCCTGACCTCCACGTAAGCAGTCGCTCCCCGAGATACCACCCCGGGTTCGCGTATGACCTCTGGCGCAGCACTCTGGGGCTCGTCCCCTGCCGCCTCCGGTTCCCCGACACCACGCGGTGCGTCGGTGATGGCTTCCCGATCCATGTCGGCGGCCATCTGGCCATCTTGGTAGTCGGGCAGCGCCCAGAGGCCCCGGCCCGCCTCCCTGGCCTCCTGCTGGCATGCCAGGAGGAGGTCGGCATGGTCAGGGTTGTCGGCGAAGGTGTAGACCTGGGCGTAGCCATCCCGCACGAGAAGGGCGTTCAGGAACGTCCCGTCGGTCAGCCAGACCCATGCGAGCAGGCGGCCGTACCTGTCCCTGGGCGTCTGGCCGGGAACGTAGAGGACCTCCTGATTCGCCGTCAGCGCTTTCGTGTAGGCCGAAGCCTCCTTGCCGTAGGCCTGGACCGGGCGGCGGGGATCCACTGACTCCGGGGTGTTGATCCCGATCAGCCGAACCCTCGTCCCATCGAAGAACTCCAGCGTGTCCCCGTCGATGGCGCGGGTTACGCGTACCTTCGTCGCGTCGTCGGGAGGCAACGGTGCCTCTGCGAGGCATCCTTCCAGAACCTGACGGTTGGGCTGCTCCTCCGCTGCCTCGTCCCTGGTCACGTCCGGGGCAGGTTCCTGGCTGACTGCAGGCAAGAGTGACGCTGACTTCGGAGGCGCCTGGGAAACCGGCGCCGCTGTACCGGCACAACCTGCGAGCACGGCCGCCGCAACCACAAGGGACACCAGCCGCCGCACGATCATTGCAAGACCCTCCCAGCAGCAATCAGTCCTACATTTGACCTTTTCGTAATGTGTTCTTCTAACCCTTCCCAGATCTGTCTTGAACCCTCGCTGACGCAGGACCATGGGGACCTGTATGGAGCGCTGCCTGATCGACTCGGACCGCAGGCGGGTGTGCGCCAGACCGGCAGCCGACCATCCGCCGGCGGCCCGGCGGACGGCGGTGCCGGTCGGTATGGGTGAGTACCTGACCGAGCGGGAGGTCGAGCTGCTTCGCCTGGTGGCCGCCGGGCATTCCAAACGGGGAGATCGCCGCCAGGCTCTTCATCAGCCTGACGACGACGGAGTGGCATATCCGCAACATCCTCGCCAAGCTCGGGGTCCACAACCGTACGCAGGCTGCGGCCCGGGCCAGGGAACTGAACCTGCTGTAGGAACACCACCGCCCCCTCCCTTCGGAGGGGGCGGCTTGCATGGCGCAAGACCCTTCGCCGGAGAGGCGAGGGTACTGCGGCGTTCTGGTAAGACAGGGGCAGATCACCTTGCGTTTGGAGGGATCTGCCCTGCGTGCTGAGGAAGACTTCTGGAGCCACTTCGGGTTGTGGCCGGCGGTGATCTTCTGGATCGTGGTCTACGGCATCGCACTCTGCTTCATGCCCTTCTACCGGAAGCTGAGCTGGAAGCCGAAGAGCGCCTTCCTCGCCTTCGTCGTCGCCTTTGCCGTGGAGATGCACGGCATTCCGTTCGGCATGTACCTGGTGGGGGCGGTGTTCGGCTACCAGCTGCCGGAGGGGATTCTGTGGGGACACACCCTGCAGCCGTACATCGGGGCGAACGGGATTCTGGGCACCATCTTCTTCGGCCTGCTCGGCTTTGCCCTCATCTACCTGGGCTGGCGCGACATCCACAGGCACTACTGGGTGAAGGAAGAGGGCACGGGCCGCCTGGTGACGGAGGGCATCTACCGCCACATCCGCCACCCGCAGTACACCGGGGTCTTCTGCCTCAGCCTGGCGATGCTGTGCGAGTGGGCAACCGTGCCCCTTCTGATCATGTTCCCGCTGATCCTGGTGATGTACTACCGGCTGGCGCGGCGTGAAGAGCGGGACCTGAGCGGGAGTTCGGCGAGGCGTACCGGGCCTACCGGGATCGGACCGGCATGTTCCTGCCGCGGCTGTTCGGCAGGCAGTCCCTCCAGGTGGAGGGGGATGACTAGCAAAGGCCCTGGCGAGCACGGGCTGCAGGGCCTCTCGCACGCGGAGGAAGTCCCGGGCGCTGACGATATGCAGGGTGCTCCACATCAGCATAGCCTTGACCAGCCTGCGTGCGGAAAGCGCCTGGTTCAGGTCGCTCCGGTGGAAGCCATGTAGTCGGCTCTACAGGCTCACGTAGGCATGCTGCGGCTCCTGCGCATTCAGCCCCGCCAGCCGCTCCACCATGTACGCCACGGGCACCGCCGCCCGTTCCAGAAGGTGCCGCCGGGCCAGCAGGGCGCGGTTCAGATGGCCCTCCGTCAGCTGCGAGGAATCCCTGTCCTTGTCGCTCCCCCGCCATGGGCGCGACGGACGGTTCTCCTGAGGCACCTGCGTTCCTCCCTCGCCTACGTTCAACGAGCAGATCACATGAAGTTGGGATACTTGCTGTCAACACACCTGTCTACACAGAAGGCCTGGCCGCCGGTGCGGTCGGGCCTTCCTTCCCAGCGGGCGGCCCTGCTACAGCTTGAAGAGCTGCGCCTGGGCCTGCAGATCCCGCGCTGTCCTCGTCATACTCTGCGCGTAGGCTGCGACCTGGGCCGCAGGAGGGTTGGCGCGTGTGCTTTACACCGAGGAGTCTTCCGTGCAATCAGCTGAGTCCGAACTTGCTGTATAATAACGAAATGAAGTACTACGTCAGAGACCATACCATGACGGAGCAACTGTGTGGGACAGGCATAGCGGGAGACACTCATCCTGTATCTGGCCTTCCGAAACACTATGAGCCGCTGCCAGAGGGGGTAGAGTAGCCATGCTAGCTTTGATCCGTCGCATTCCACGGTATCAGCAAGGTACTCTGCTAGCAGCACTAGTTGCGTTGATGCTGATCACGTACACTTCTGTTTGTTCCACCGATGTCCGCCCAGTGTTTGATAGAAGTTCTCCACTCATGGTGTCAACGCGCCGTGAACTAGCCATCTGCGTGCAGAAGGCTCCGACGAATATGGTCGAGGGAGAGCCTGAGAGTAGTGTACCGGAGATCAACCGGGGCGACCTTGTGCAACAGACCAAAAAAGGGATCGCCATGCTCAGCGACCACGAGAAATGAAAGTACTACGCCCCCTTTCCGTTGGTAGTGGAGGATGGGTGTCCAGGAACTCCATATCTAGTCGCTTATCCAGAAGCCACTAAGGCTCCCGTCATCCCGCGTACGGATTCCCCAAGCAAGTACCGTATGTACATCTTCGTAATGCCTGACGAGTGGATCCAGACCAACTTGCCGGACGGTTATCCGCGCGTCTGGGCGCAGGAGGCTTTTTGCCAAGACCATAATTGCGCAACAGTTAGCAGCGGTGTGTGTCAACGGCCACTTGAGATCCCGCAGAAATGGCCATCAAAATCCCGCAGCTGGACTGGAAACTCTCAATCTCCGCTGCCCCGTGCCGAGGGGTG
>NZ_JAGGLG010000046.1 GCF_017874315.1 Symbiobacterium terraclitae
CAGACAGCGCATGAAGAAGTAGGCACGATCGTTGATATCCAATCATTGGGAGTCTGCCCCTATCTCACGTGCGGTTACCCGGACAGGCTCCTAGATGGTCATCGGTGGTGACCATCTAGCCGGTGCGGGGGTCGCTTGACATAAGTGGTCACCCCTGGGTTCCATGCGACGTAGGACCAGTACATCGCAAAGGAGGCGCCCGTAGGTGACCATCTTCAGGATCGTATTAGACGAGCTACGGCCTTCATACCGATAGAGAATGCCCGCCAGCGCCCGGTTGGCGCCGAACCGCTTGCACGCCCATGAACTTCATGCACAACTAGCTCAGGATCGGGCCACCTCTCCGGCAATCACCGGCGCAACAGTGCAGATGCGACCGCCACCACCGCCGCCAGCCCGAAGGCGCCCAGCATGAGGAGGAACCGCCGGCGGGAAAGCGTGTCATCCCGCACGCGGTACCATGTCCAGGTCACCCAGCCCGCCCCCAGGATGACGGGGATGTCCAGCGGAAACCCACTCAACGAGACCAGGTCCGGCCTGAGCCCGTGAACGGCCAGGTCGGCCACCAGGAGCCAGCTCATGAGCCGATAGCTGAGGTTCCCAGCGGCGTTATCGACGGCGACCGTCCGCTCATCGACTTCGATCTCAGCCCTTCTCACCAGCGGACACCTCCTCCAGGTAGAACAGCTCCGTAACGGTCTTTCCCAGGCAGCGGGCCAGCACGAAGGCCAGGAGCGTCGAGGGGACGTACTGGCAGTTCTCGATGGCGCTGATGGTCTGCCGGGTGACGCCGGCCCTGTCCGCCAGCTCCTGCTGTGTCACATGCTGTTCGGTTCGGACCGCGCGCAGGTGGTTCCGCAGTTCATACCTAGCCACAACATCATCACCCTTCGCCCCAATTGTACGGGGATTCGGCCGGGATGTAAAGTATGGCGGACATTTTCCCGCGGAGAGTCCCCTTGGGACGCGGCCGGTGCTGTCGGAACGGGAAGAACCCGCAAAGAAAGGTTGGCCGGTTCACTCCTGCGGTTTCAGGAGTGAACCGGCCGACCGGCGATTAACGCATCAGTCATCGCCCAGGGCGGGGTGCGCCTGCAGGGGCTGGAACTCGGGGTAGGCCTGCACGCCGTGCTTGGCGTCGAGGCCGGTGAGCTCATCCTCCCGGGAGACCCGGAGCCCCACGGTCGCCCGGATGACGGCGAAGATGATCAGGCACGCGGTGAAGCTGAAGGCGAAGACCGCCACGGAACCCAGCGCCTGCACGCCGAGCAGCTGCGCACCGCCGCCCATCAGCAGCCCTTCCGTCTCGTGGAAGAGGCCCACCGCCAGGGTGCCCCAGAGGCCGGCGAACCCGTGCACCGGTATGGCGCCCACGGCGTCGTCGATTCTGAACCGCTCCAGCAGCGCCGTTCCGGGGGCCAGCAGCAGTCCGGCGACGGTGCCGATGAGGACGGCAGAGGCCGGGGAGACGAACGCGGTGCCGGCGGTGATGCCCACCAGCCCGGCGAGGGCGCCGTTCAGGGCGGCCTCCACTTCCCAGGTGCGGGTGCGGATATAGGCGCTGAGCACGGCGGCCAGGGCGCCGGCGGCTGCGCCGAGGTTGGTGGTGACGGCGATGCGCCCGATGTTCAGGTCGGTGGCGGCCAGGGTGCTGCCCGGGTTGAAGCCGAACCAGCCGAACCAGAGAATGAAGACGCCGAGGGCGGCCAGCACGAGGTTATGACCGGTGATCTTGCGGGGCCGCCCCTGCCTGTCGAACCGGCCGATCCGGGGACCCAGGAGCAGGAGGCCGGCCAGCGAGGCCCACGCACCCACGGAGTGCACCACGGTGGAGCCGGCGAAGTCGAGGAAGCCGAGCCGGGCGAGCCAGCCGCCGCCCCAGATCCAGTGGCCCGCCACCGGATAGACCAGCAGCGTGATGGCCGTGCTGAAGAGCAGGTATGCCGAGAACTTGGTGCGCTCGGCCATCGCCCCGGAGACGATGGTAGCCGTGGTGCCCGCGAAGGTGGTCTGGAACCAGAGGAAGACCAGGAACGGAATGCCCAGCCCCAGGTGGGCGAAGCTGGACTCCGGTGCACCCAGGCCGCCGAGCCCGATCAGCCCGCCGGCGTCGGCCCCGAACATCAGGCCGAAGCCCACCGCCCAGAACCCCAGGGAGGCCACCACGAAGTCCATCAGGTTCTTCAGCACGATGTTCCCCGCGTTCTTGGAGCGAGTGAACCCGGCCTCCACCATCGCGAAACCCGCCTGCATGAAAAACACCAGAGAGGCCGCCACCATGGTCCACGCTGCGTTGATCGCCATGATCAAACCATCCAGGTTCATCGCTCCAGCCCTCCTTCGCGTTTGCCGAATGTAAGGATTTCTTACATCCTTCACAATCGGCCTCGGCGAAGATGCTAGCACCGATCTGGTACTAGGTCAATATTTTGTCAGTTTGTTAAACATCCTGACACGGGCTGGAATCCTGAGGAAAGCGCGGCGCTACTCGGTGCTCAGGTCGGCCCCGGCCTGCTGCGCTGCAGGTACGATTGCCAGGAACTGACGCCGGCAGTCCAGCATCAGCCCCATCACCTCCGCCGCCTCGCCGGCCTGGTCCGCGTCCAGGAGGATGCGGTGGTAGACCCCCAGCAGTTCGGTCAGGTCCCGCTCCTCCCGGTCGCCGATCGGGAGGAGCCGCACCCGGGCGCCCTTGGCGAGCCGCCGACGGATCGCGGCCTCGTCCAGCCCCAGCGCCGGCTGCAGCCGCACGTAGACCACGCCGCCGGTCATGCCGGAGCAGATCCACGGACCCGGGTCGCCGAGCACGACGGCCCGCCCCCGGGTCATATACTCGAAGGCGAATCCCTTCAGGTTTGAGCGGGTGCCAATGGAGCCCAGGTCGTCCTGCAGCGGCCCGCGCAGGCGGCCGCCGAGGATCAGGTCGGCGCCCGAGAGGCGGATGCCGCAGCGAGCGTCGGCGTCCCCCTGCACGACGAAGAGGCCCCGCTGGGCGCCGTAGGCGAAGGACTTGCCCACCGCCCCGCCCACGAGGCTGCCGAACCGGTTTCTGTGCTTCAGGATCACCACCTGTCCGCCGAGGAGCCCCTTGCCGACGCCGTCCTGCGCGCCGCCCTGCACCCGGATGGAGACCCCCCGGGTGGAGAACGCGGCCAGGCCGTTGCCGGCCACGGAGCCCGGGGCGACGTCGATCACGGCCTCGAAGTCCGCGGGCAGGTCGGGCAGCCCGCCGCCCTCCAGGGCGGGCCGCACGCGGGCCCGAGCCACGTCGCCGGCCAGGGAGGTGCCGATGATCCGGTCCTGCGCCGTGACCCCCTCCAGCCGTTGCCAGACGGCGGCCTCCCCCGCCCGGGCCCGGCCCGCGGCGACGGCCGCGATCTCCCGGGTGAGCTCGTTCTGGGCGCAGCGGCGGACCGGGGTCCGCGCGGCCGCCGCTGCCGCCGGCGTCTCCCAGACCACGGGGGCGACCAGCTCGGCCAGGTCGACCCGGCCCAGGCCCCGCACCTGCTGCAGCAGCTCGGCCCGGCCGACGAGGTCCTGCGTGCGGCGGAACCCGAGCTGCGCCGTGAGCTGGCGCACCTCCTCGCCTACGCAGGTGAACAGGGTGACCAGGCGGTCGACCGCCTCGTCGTAGACCCGTGGCACGAAGGACTTCAGCCCCCTCGCACGCGCCTCCTCGCAGCTCGCAATCTGCGTGGCGATGCCCACGTGGCAGGTGTCCAGCTGGCAGCCGCGGCAGATGGTGCAGCCGACGGCCACCATCGCGAGGGTCGCGAAGCCCACCCGGTTGGCCCCGAGCAGCATCAGCTTGACGACGTCGGTGCCCGAGCGCATGCCCGAGTCGCCCCAGACCTCCACCCGGTTGCGGATGCCGGCGGTCACCAGGGCCAGGTGGGCCTCGCGCACGCCGATCTCGACAGGCAGGCCGGCGTGGCGCAGGGCGTGCCGGCGGGCGGCGCCGGTGCCGCCGTCGCAGCCGCAGAGGGCCACCACGTCTGCCCCGGCCTTGGCCACGCCGACCGCGATGGTCCCGATGCCGGGCACCACGGGTACCTTAACGACGATCTTCGCCAGCGGGTTGACGGTGCGCAGCTCCTCCACCAGTTGGGCCAGGTCCTCGATGGAGTAGACGTCGTGGTTGTTGGAGGGGGAGATGAGGTCGACGCCGGGGGTGGCGTTCCGGGCCCGGGCCACCTTCTCGGAGACCTTGGAGCCTGGCAGGTGCCCGCCCTCGCCCGGCTTGGCGCCCTGGCCGATCTTGATCTCGATGAACCGGCTTCCGCTCAGCATCTCGGCGTGCACGCCGAAGCGGCCCGAGGCCACCTGCTGGCCCCGCCACTTCCAGTAGCGCCCAACCATGTCGGGTATCTCGCCGCCCTCGCCGTTCATGCAGACGATGTCCAGTCGCTTCGCCGCCTCGGCGTAGGCCCGGAACGCCGTCTCCCCCTGGGAGCCGAAGGACATGGCCGAGATCGTGATCGGGTACCTGTACCCCTCGATCGACGTATCGATCTCCGCGGAGAGGGGGCGCCGGCCCCGGTTCGGCCGGAAGTCCAGCAGGTGGCGCAGGCAGACCGGGCTCTCGCGCTCCTGCTGCTGGAGCCGCGCCAGGTAGTCCGCGTACTTCGTGCGGTCGCCGGCCGCCTCTCCGGCGGCCTTCCACAGCTTGGGCCAGAAGCGCGCCGGGCGGGCCAGACTCGCCCTGCCCCCGCCGTGCACGACCTGGTAGCGCTCGCAGGCATCGGCCTTGAGCCGGGCCAGCGAAAGCCCCCCGTCCTGCGAGCCCATGAAGCCCTCCGTACCGAAGTAGGCGGCGACCTCCGGCTTCAGGCCGATGTGGCTGAAGCAGCGGGCATACCCCCGCAGCTCGTGGATGCCCAGCGTGGAGATGACCTTCTCGAGCCCCGTGCGCAAGGCGGCGAGCAGGTTGGAGAGGCCCTGCTCCGGTTCCGGAGCGGCCGAAGCCGCCACTTCCAGCATCAGGTAGGGGTTGACCGCATCGGCGCCCAGGCCCAGCGCCAGGGCGACGTCGTGCAGCGAACGCAGGGCGCCGGAGCGGAGGAGCAGCGCGCACCGCCGCCGGAGACTCGGCGCTGCCTCTGAGACGTCCGAGGCCGAGGCCCCGCGCAGCGCCTGGTCGACCGCCGCGAGCGCCAGGTGCGGATCCAGCCAGAGGCGCTCCCCGCCGAAGGCGTCGCCGTCGTCGAGCAGCAGCACCTGTGCCCCCTCCCGCACGGCGGCGACCGCCTCCGCGCCGAGCCGGTCCAGGGCGTGGACCAGCGACTCGGTGCGGGAGAAGCACGTCGGGATGCGCCGCACCGCCCCGGGGGCGGCCTGGGCAAACTCCGCCAGCAGGTCAGCGAGCCGGTAGGTGCCGGCCGCCCGGGCCAGGCTCCGGCAGGTCTCCAGGGGGACGAGCCCGTCTCCCCGCTCGCCGCCCAGGAGGACGGGGATGCCGAGTTCGACCCGCACCGCGGCCAGGCTCAGGTGGTCGTCCTCACCCCGCACGTGGATGGGGGGCCGGGAGCCGAGCACGGTGCGGGTCGAGAAGTGCTCAATCTCCCGCTCCCGGTCCACGGCCGGATTGGTCACCACGGCCACGGACTCCTGGAAGTAGTCGGCCAAGTTCTGGCGGTGGTCGGCCAGGCAGGCCAGCGGGCCGTCGTAGCCGAGCGAGCCGATGGGCTCCGCGCCGGTGGCGGCCATGGACCGGACCAGCTCCCGGTCGTCCGCGCTCCACCCCAAGGCCGCCAGCAGGCGGTCCTGCGGCACGGTGGCGGTGGCGGTGGGCGGCTCCGGCGAGGCCGGTGGTTCCGGGCCCTCCGGCCCGCCCACGGCGATGAAGCGCCGGTAGTTCACCGGCTCGGGGAAGCGCTGCCGGGAGAGCTGCAGCACGCGGTACTGGAGCCGCGTGTAGTTGAGCACCTCGGGAGCCCCGTCCGACCGCAGGAGCACGCCCACCTTCTCGCCGGGCGCGAGGGGGCGGGGGTCGGTCACGAGGTCCGAGGTGCTGACGATGCCGGGCTCAGAAGAGAAGAAGAGCGTCTCCTCGGTCTCCAGCTGCCAGAAGGGTCGCAGTCCCATAGCGTCCACCGCCGCCACGAGGCAGTCGCCGCTGCGGGCGGCCACCGCGGCGGGCCCCTGGGCAAACGGGCCCCAGGCCTGCCGGTAGTACATATACAGGTCCTGCAGCTCCTCCGGCATCGTCTTGATCTCCCCGATGATCGGCGGGAAGAGCATCTCCATGGCCTCGAGGAGGGTGATCCCGTGGCGGTGGATCAGGCCCTCCAGCGTGCGGTTCAGGTCCTGCGAGTCCGACCCGCCCCGGGTGAGCGGAATGCCCACCTGCGGCGCCTGTTCCCGCAGGGCCCGTATGGTATTGATCTCGCCGTTGTGGCCCAGGGCGGAGAAGGGCTGCACCCGTTCGAACACCGTGGCGGTGTTCGTCGAGTACCGGTTGTGCCCCAGGGCGGCCCGGCTCTCGCAGCGCGGGTCCTGCAGGTCGGGGTAGTACGCCTGCAGCACGCCGGCGTCGCCCCGCACCTTGTACACGACGGTGTCTGCGGAGAAGGAGCAGACGTGCAGGTCGGTCTCGGCTTCCAGGGCGGTGGTGAGGTCGAAGCAGGCCCGGCCGATGGCCCTCGGCTCGACCACCGGGGCGAGAGCGGCCACCTGCCAGAACTCCGGCTCGCCTGCGCGCGCCTGCGCGCCGAGGGCGCCGCTGTTGACGGCGCCGCTGCGGCTCGCCAGGACCTGGAAGCCCTCTGCTTCGAGGCGGCTGCAGACCTGCTCCTTCAGGGCGGCCGACCAGTACGCCTCGCTGCGGGGAATGAAGATGTGGGCCACGACGAAGTTGGGCGCCTCGGCGAGCAGCGGGTCCCGGCCGGCCTGGCTCAGGATGCCGCCCCAGAGCCGGCGCGGGATGTCGATCTGCACCCCGCAGCCGTCGCCCTCTCCGTCCACGTCGCCGGAGCGGTGAACCATGCGGGCCAGTGCCGCCACCACGTCCGATACCGTGGCGCGGGCCGCCCTCCCGTCCTTGCGCACCGCCGCAATGAGCGCACAGGCGTCGTGCTCATGCTCCGCCAGGGTCCGCCGAATCGCTCGTTCGCTCAGCACCGATCGCATCGCGCGCTCACCCCTTCCGCCTTCCGGCGCCATGTGAAATGTGGTGCTTAGCAGTATAGGGGCCGCCTCCATTTACTGTCAATCGTGGAGAAGTGGAAATGTCCGATTCGAAATTGGGATTAGGTTGAGATGGAATTCCAATAAGTGTAAGGTATATTGACACGGCCCTGGCGTTTCCCGGGGCGGGATGCGATAATGGGTGGCACTCAGGCTTGCAGAGGGGGGCTCCTGTGGTCCGCTTCACCAAGATGGAGGGTGCGGGGAACGACTACATCTACGTGAACAACTTCGCCGAGCAGGTGCCGGAGGAGCGGCTGCCCGCCCTGGCCGCCGCCATCAGCGACCGCCACTTCGGCGTGGGCGCGGACGGCCTGATCGTCATCCTGCCGCCGACCGAACCGGGGCACGACTTCCGCTTCCGCATGTTCAACGCGGACGGCAGCGAGGGGGAGATGTGCGGCAACGGCATGCGCTGCTTTGCCCGCTACTGCTACGACCGGGGGCTCACCCGCAACCCGGTCATGCGGGTGCAGACGCTGTCCGGCACGGTCATCGCGGAGGTGCAGCGGGACGCGGCCGGCCGGGTGACCGGCGTCAGGGTCGACATGGGCGTCCCGCGCCTCCGGCGGAGGGAGATCCCCGTGACCGGCCCCGCGGACCGGACGGCGCTGGACGAGGAGATCATAGCGGCGGGCCGGAGGTTCCGGGCCGCCTGCGTCAACACGGGGGTGCCGCACGCCGTGATCTTCGTCGACGACGTGGACGCGGTGGACTTGGCGGCCGTCGGCCCGCAGATCGAGGTGCACCCCGCCTTCCCCCGCCGTACCAACGTCAACTTCGTCCAGGTGCTGGGCGAGGCCGAGCTGAAGATGCGCACCTGGGAGCGGGGGTCCGGCATCACCCTGGCCTGCGGCACCGGCGCCTCGGCCGCGCTGGTGGCCAGCCACCTCCGCGGGCGCACCGGGCGGCGGGCGCTGGTGCACCTGCCGGGCGGGGACCTCGAGATCGAGTGGGACGAGGCCGGCGGGCACGTCTTCATGACCGGCCCCGCCACCTTCGTGTGCGACGGCCAGTTCCTGAAGGACTACTAGACCCGACGTGAAGGGAGAGCAGATGTATGCCGCAGCCAGCCACGCGACTTGCCTCGGTTCCGCCCTACCTCTTCGCCGAGATCGACAGAAAGAAGCGGGAGGTCATCGCCCGGGGCGTTGACGTAATCTCCCTGGGCATCGGCGATCCCGACCAGCCCACACCGCGGTTCGTAATCGACGCGATGCACAGGGCGATTGAAAACCCCGCCAACCACCAGTACCCCGATTACGAGGGCTCCCTGGCCTTCCGCCAGGCGGCCTGCCAGTTCTACGCGCGCCGTTTCGGGCCGCGCTTCGACCCCGCCACCGAGGCCCTGGCCCTCATCGGCTCGAAGGAGGGGCTGGCCCACATCATCTGGGCCTATGTGGACCCGGGTGACGTCGTGCTGGTGCCGGATCCCGGCTACCCGGTCTACCGGACCCACACCCGGCTCGCCGGCGGCACGCCCCACCTGCTCCCGCTGCGGGCTGAGAACGGCTTCCTGCCGGACCTGGACGCCGTGCCGGAAGAGGTGGCCCGCAAGGCGAAGCTGCTGTTCCTCAACTACCCCAACAACCCCACGGGTGCCGTGGCCACCGCGGACTTCTACCAGAAGGCGGTCAACTTTGCCCGGAAGTACGACATCCTCATCGTGTCGGACAACGCCTACTCCGAGATGACTTACGACGGCTACGTCGCCCCTTCCATCTTCGCGGCCGAGGGGGCCCGGGAGGTGGCGGTGGAGTTCTGGTCGCTCTCCAAGCCCTTCAACATGACCGGCTGGCGCATCGGCTTCGTCGTGGGCAACGCCGCGGCCATCTCGGCGCTGGGGGTCATCAAGACCAACACCGACTCGGGCCAGTTCACCGCAGTGCAGGAGGCGGCCATCGCCGCCCTCACCAGCCCGGAGGCCGAGGCCTTCATCGCCGAGATGAACGAGACCTACCGGCGCCGGCGGGACATGGCCGTGGCGGGGCTGCGGGCCATCGGCCTCGACGCCAGCCCGATGAAGGGTTCGTTCTACCTCTGGGTTCCCGTGCCCGCGGGCCACACCAGCGCCTCCTTCGCCACCCTGCTGCTGGAGCAGGCCGGCGTGGTGGTGACCCCCGGCAGCGCCTACGGCGAGCACGGCGAGGGGTACATCCGCATCTCCCTCTGCGTCCCCGAAGAGCGGCTGCAGGAGGCGCTGGAGCGGATGCGGCGGTTCGTGGCGGTGTAGCGCAAACGGCAGGCGCCTCCGGGACAGGCTAGGTGTAACCTGGTTGTTCCCGGAGGCGTCTCCATGAGCGTCCACCTGCCATCGCGCGCGATCCGTACCTGGCGGGGAGCCCGCCCTTCGCTCACCCTCGTGCTCCTCGCCGCGCTGCTCGCCGCCTGCACCCGCAGCGCCGGCCTGGTCGTGGCGGGCTCCACGTCCCTCCTGCCACTGGTCGAGGTGCTGGCCAGGGCGTACGAGGCCGCCGGAGGGCCGCGCGTCTCCCTTCAGGGCGGGGGCTCCACGGCCGGACTGGTGGCGGTGCGCAGCAAGGTGGCGGAAGTGGCGATGGTCTCCCGCGACCTGACGCCGGAGGAGGAGAGGGAGGGATTCCAGGCTCACGTCATCGCCTACGACGTGCTCGCCATCGTCGTACACCCCTCCAACCCCGTGGATGGGCTCACTCGGGAACAGCTCAGGCGCCTGATGGCGGGGCAGATCACGGACTGGGCAGAGGTGGGCGGCCTCCCGGGGCCGGTGCACCTGGTCAACCGCGAGTGGGGGTCGGGCTCGCGCGACGCCATCGAGAGGCTGGTCGGTCCCACCCGGCACGACACGGCGGTGCTCAACGCCAACGGCTTCATCCGCCTGGTGGTGCGGCAGGCCCCGTCTGCCGTGGGCTACCTGAGCCTCTCCGTCGCCCGGGCTGGCGGGGTCAAGCTCCTGCGGGTCGACGGGCGCCTGCCCGGGGAGCCCGGCTACCCGCTGGTCCGGCCTCTCACGCTGGTGACGCTCGGCCCGCCGGATCGGGAGGCGCAGGCCTTCCTCGACTTCGTTCTCGGCCCGACGGGGCAGCGGTTGGTGGCCGAGCAGGGGATGCTCCCCGCGCGCTAGCCTGTCTCATGCGCCCCGGTCCCGCATATCCATCCGTGCAGAAGACCCGGCACCGGGGGGATGGACGTGCGGGACCGCGTCGCGCGCGCCGCGCTGGCCTGCGTGGCCGCGATCTGCGCCTCGGGGATCTTCCTGATCGCCCTGGCGGTGGTCGTGGGGGGGTGGCCGGCACTGCCGGACCTGATCGGCACGGTGTGGAACCCCGCAGGGGGGCGCTTCGGCGCGCTGCCGCTGCTGGTGGGATCGCTGCTGGGCTCGCTGGGTGCGTCGGCCGGCGCGGTGCCCCTGGGCATCGGCATCGGCCTCTTCCTGGCCGAGGTGGCGCCCCCCCGGCTGGCGGACCTGATGAGGCAGCTGCTGCGGGCGATGGCGGCCGTGCCCAGCGTGGTCTTCGGGTTCGTGGCGCTCGACCTGGCGGTTCCCTGGATCCGCTCCCGGTTCGGCGGCCTCGGCCTGAGCCTGCTGGCCGCCTGGATCGTGCTGACGGCGATGGTGCTGCCGACCGTCGCGACCGTGGCGGAGGACGCCCTGCGGGCGGTGGATCCCGCCCTCCGGGAGGGAGCCTACGCGCTGGGGGCCAGCCCCGGGCAGGTCGCCCGGCGGCTCCTGCTCCCGGCAGCCCGCAGCGGGCTCGCTGCGGCCGCCGTCCTCGCCCTGGGCCGGGCGCTGGGGGAGACGACGGCGGTGCTGATGGTGATGGGGAACCAGGCGGCGGTCCCCCGCTCGCCGGTGGATCCCGCCCGCACGCTGACGGGCGCGATCGCACTGGAGATGGCCTACGCCACGGGGCGCCACCGGCAGGCGCTCTTCGCCTGCGGGGCCCTGCTCCTCGCGCTCAACCTGGCCGTGATGCGCCTCGCCCACAGGGCGGCGAGAGGGGGGGGCGCCCGATGAGGGCGCTGCTCTCCGCCCTGGCGCTGCTGGTCTCCGGCGTGATGATCGGCCTCGTCGGGTCTCTCACGGTGAAGGGCGCCGGCAGCCTGACGCCGGGGTGGGCAGCGAGCATCCTGCCGGCCGCAGTCGCCACGGTCTGGCTCGCGGCCGGGGCGCTGGGCCTGGCCCTGCCGCTGGGCGTCGGGACCGCCCTCTACCTGGTGGAGTACGCCCGCCCCGGCCCCCTGGTCCGGGCGGTGCGGAGCCTCACCGAGACGCTGGCCGGCGTGCCCTCGATCCTCTTCGGCCTGTTCGGCTTTGCCCTGTTCGTGGTGCGCCTCGGCTGGGGGCCTTCGCTGCTGTCGGCCAGCGCCACGCTCGCGCTGATGCTGCTGCCCACGGTGGTCCGAACCAGCGAGGAGGCCCTGGCCGCCGTGCCGCAGGCCCTGCGGGAGGGGGCCGCGGCGCTGGGCGCCTCCCGGTGGGATGCCATCCGGCGGGTGGTGCTGCCGCAGGCCGCGCCGGGCATCGCCACCGGTGCGCTGCTGGCGCTGGGCCGCGCGGTGGGTGAGACCGCCGCCGTGCTGCTGACCGCGGGGGTCGGCATGACGCTGCCGCGCTCGCCCCTGGACAGCAGCCGGCCGCTGGCGGTGCACCTGTTCCTGCTGGCCGGCGAGGGGTCAGCCGACGGCCGGGCGCACGCGACGGCGCTGGCGCTGGTCGTGGGCACGTTGCTGTTCAACGCGCTGGCCGACCTGGTTCTGCGGAGGAGGCGCGCTTCATGAGCAGTTCCCGGCCGAAGATGGAGACCAGGGGCCTGCGCGTCTTCTACGGCGAACGGGAGGCCCTGCGGGGGGTGACCCTGGCCGTGCCCGACCGGTCGGTCACGGCGCTGATCGGCCCGTCGGGCTGCGGCAAGTCGACCTTCCTGCGGTGTCTGAACCGCATGCACGACCTGAACCCCGGCGTGCGGGTGGAGGGGCGGATCCTGCTGGACGGGCGGCCCGTCGACCGGCTGGACCCGCAGATCCTGCGCTGCCGCGTGGGGATGCTCTTCCAGCGGCCGAACCCCTTCCCGATGTCGATCTACCGGAACGTCGCCTTCGGGCCGGCGCTGTTCGGCGTGCGGGGCGCGGAGCTGGACCGCATCGTCGAGGAGGCGCTGCGGCGGGCAGCGCTGTGGGACGAGGTGAAAGGGCGGCTGCACCAGCACGCGTCCGGGCTGTCGGGCGGCCAGCAGCAGCGGCTCTGCCTGGCGCGGGCGCTGGCCATGGAGCCGGAGGTGCTCCTGATGGACGAGCCCTGCTCGGCCCTGGACCCCGCCGCGACCGAGGCCGTCGAGGCGCTCATCCGCGAGCTCCGCCGCACCATGGCGATCGTCATCGTCACCCACTCCATGGACCAGGCCCGCCGGATCGCCGACCGGGTCGCCTACTTCCAGGACGGCCGGCTGGTCGAGGAAGGGCCTGCCGCCCAGGTGCTGACGAGGCCGCAATGCGAGGAGACGCGCCGGTTCCTGACCCATTCCCCGACATGGTTGGGATAAAATGCATTCCAACACAGCATGTCAGAAAAAATGACATGCTGTTGACGCGTCTGGGCGCCGACCCGTATCATGGCCGTGAGTAAGGGTCGTGTCAGAAAAACTGACACGACTCAGGCGGGGAGGGTGCTGAAGTGGAAAAAGGGGTTCCTCCGGACGCTGTTTACTCGATGGGCGTGGTGGAGCGCATCACCGGGCTTACCGCCCGCCAGGTGCGGTACTGGGAGAAGCACGGGCTGATCGCCCCCGCCCGCACGAAGGGACGGCACCGCATGTACACCGAGGCAGACCTGATCCGCCTGAAAGAGATCAAGCGGCTGGTCGCGTCGGGCATGAACATGGAGCAGGTGAAGGCCTATCTGGCCAGGCGCAAGGCGGCGCCCGCGCAGGGGCAGGCGCCCGTGCTGCCGGCCGAACGGATTGCCGAGCGCCTGCCGACGCTGTCGGCCGGGCCCGTGCGCTCCCTGTACACCGGAGCGAACCGCGCCGAACTTCAGCGGCTGATCGACCGGAAGCCGTCCCCCTGATCGCAGGCCCCGAATGCAGGTGACCCAACTCAGACTGGAAAAGGAGAAAGGCGCATGTCGCAGGTCGAGCGAGTTCTCGGGATGATCGCCGAGCAGGGGATCCAGATGATTGATGTGAAGTTCGTCGATGTGCCCGGAATGCTGCACCACCTCACCATTCCGGCCGCAGTCATCGACGCCGAGCAGCTGACCGGCGGCTTCGCCTTCGACGGTTCGTCGATCCGCGGCTTCCGCGGGATCGCGGAGTCCGACATGGTGCTGCTGCCCGATCTGAACACGGCCGTCTACGACCCCTTTGTGGAGGGGCCGACCCTCTCACTCTTCGTCGACGTGAAGGAGCCGGGGCTGAAGGAGTACAGCCGCGACCCGCGGGGCGTCGCCCGCCGGGCCGAGCGCTACCTGCGGGAGACCGGCATCGCGGACGTCTCCTACTGGGGTCCCGAGCTGGAGTTCTTCATCTTCGACAGCGTCCGGTTCCAGACCGGCCCCGACGCCTCGTTCTACTACATCGAGTCCGGCGAGGCGCACTGGAACCTGGGCCGGGGCGACCTGCCCAACAACGGGTACAAGGTGAAATACCAGCAGGGGTACTTCCGGGCGCTGCCCATCGACGACCAGACCAACATCCGCACGGCCATGACGCAGCAGCTTCAGGCGATGGGCTTCGTCGTCGAGCGGCACCACCACGAGGTGGCCTCGGCCGGGCAGAACGAGATCAACTTCCGCTTCTCCACCCTGGTGGACGCCGCCGACAAGGCTGCCCTCTACAAATACGTGGTGAAGAACGTCGCCCGGTCGTACGGCAAGACCGTGACCTTCATGCCCAAGCCGCTCTACCGGAACTCCGGCTCGGGCATGCACACCAATCAGTCCCTGGCCAAGGACGGCGTGAACCTGTTCTACGACCCCAACGGCTACGCCAACCTGAGCAGGCTGGCCCTGTGGTACATCGGCGGCCTGCTGTACCACGCCCCGGCCCTCCTGGCCATCACCAACCCGACCACCAACTCGTACAAGCGGCTCGTGCCCGGCTACGAGGCGCCAGTGAACCTGGTCTTCTCCAAGGCCAACCGGTCTGCCGCGATCCGCATCCCGTCCAACTTCGCCACGCCCAAGACCACGCGCATCGAGTTCCGCACGCCGGACCCGATGGCCAACCCGTACCTGGCCTTTGCCGCCCAGCTGATGGCCGGCCTCGACGGCATCCGCCGCCGCATCGACCCCACCGAGGCGGGCTTCGGGCCCGTGGACGTCGACATCCACCACCTGCCGGCCGACGTGCTGGCGACGATGAAGACGGCGCCGGCCTCGCTGCGGGAGGCGGTGAACGCCCTGAAGGAGGATCACGAGTTCCTGCTGGAGGGCGGGGTGTTCACGAAGGACCTGATCGAGACCTTCATCGCCATGAAGGAAGACGAGATCCACGCGCTGGAGACGCGGCCGCAGCCGGTGGAGTTCGAGATGTACTTCGACCACTGAGAGGCAACGGAAAACCTTCCGTTCACTGGCACAGATTTTGCAACAGCGACCGCGAGGAAAGCGGGGCAGCCGGGGCGAATAGCCTGCACCAGAGCACTTTGCTGGAGGTGTCGGCGATGCGCCTCGGCTTCAACCTTCGTATGCAGCAGACGCAGCGGCTGGTCATGACCCCGGAGCTGCGCCAGGCCATCGCCGTGCTGCAGCAGCCGATTGCGGAGCTGAGCGAGGTCATCGCCGGCGAACTGCTCGACAACCCCTGCCTGGAGGCCGAGCCCAGGGAGGCGGCCGAGGGCGCCGTTCGCCCCGGTGAGACGGGGCAGCTGCTGGACTACCTGCGGCAGGGGGAAGACGGGGGCGCCGCCGCCCCGGAGCGGGAGGAGGAGCGCACCTTCGAGGCGGTCACCCCCGGGCTGCCCACGCTGGCGGAGCACCTGGACGGCCAGTTGGGCCTCATGCGGCTGGATGCCGGCCAGCGGCGCATCGCGCGGTTCCTGGTGGGATGCCTCGACGAGCACGGCTACCTGAGGACGCCGGTCGCGGAGATCGCGGCGCAACTCCGGGTATCCGCCCAGCAGGTGGAGGCGGCCCTGGAGATCATCCAGTCGCTGGATCCCCCGGGAGTGGGAGCCCGCTCGCTGGCGGAGTGCCTGCTGATCCAGTGGGCGGCGCGGGGAGGCACGAACCCGCTGGTGCCGCGGCTGATCACCGACCACCTGGACGACCTGGCGGCCGGGCGCATCCCGCGGATCGCCGAGCGGCTCGGCGTGAGCTGCGCCGAGGTGCAGGCCGCGGCCGACGCGGTCCGCACCCTCGACCCCAAGCCCGGGCGCCACTTCGGCCGTGCAGACGAGGCGCGGTACATCGTGCCGGACGTGGTGGTGGAGCGGGTCGGGGGGGAGTACGTCGTACTGGTCAACGAGGCGCCCCTGCCCCGGCTGCGGGTCTCGCAGCACTACCGGCGGCTGCTGGACGAGGCCGACGGTGCAACCCGCCGCTACCTGGAGGAGCGGGTGCAGTCGGCGCTCTGGCTGATCCGGTCCATCGAGCAGCGCCGGATGACGCTGCTGCGGGTGACCGAGGCCATCGTCCGGTTCCAGCGCCCCTTCTTCGACCGGGGCCCGCGCTACCTGCGCCCCCTCACCCTGCGCGAGGTGGCCGAGGAGGTGGGGGTGCACGAGTCGACCGTCAGCCGGGCGACCAGCCGCAAGTGGGCCCAGACGCCGCAGGGCACATTCGAGCTGAAGTACTTCTTCTCCAGCGGCGTTGAGACGGGGCGTGGCGATGCGGTGGCCGCCGAGGCCGTGAAGCGGCTTATCGCCGACCTGATCCGGCAGGAGGACCCCGCCGAGCCGCTCTCCGACCAGGCGCTGACGGACGCGCTGAGCGCCAGGGGGCTGCGGATCTCCCGCCGGACGGTGGCCAAGTACCGCGAGGAGATGGGCGTGCCCAACTCGGCGAGGCGCCGGCGGTACGTGTAGAAACAAGGCAGGGCTGCGCTTCCGCGTGGAAGTGCAGCCCATTCTTTTGAGGTCAGGACTCAGCCTTCAATCCGGGCGTGCGGACAGCGCTCCCGCAGGAGCTGCAGAAACTCGTCCCGGCGCTGCGGGGAGATGAGGGGACCGGCGCCCTTCCTGGTGCGGATCTCCAGCCGGTTGAGCGACAGCGCGGCGGAGGCGAGGGGGTTCCGGGTAGGCCGCACCCGCGTGATGGCGGAAAGCGGTGTGCGCCACGTCAGGAAGGCCGACCGGACAATCAGCTCGGTCTCGGTCACCGTGTAGCCCGTGGTCAGCCAGATCCAAACCGCAAGGGCGGTGACCATGACCATTGGCAGCTCGGCGGTGAGGAACCACGTCCACCACGGGATCGGCGCCTGGAGCTGCACGATCAGCATGGCCAGGCAGCCGCCGGGCAGAAGGCCCCAGATGAGCAGGGTGAGCCATGGGGCTCGTTCTGACGGAAAGTGCCGCATCACATCACCTCACACAGCGTTGCCGATCCCCAGGTCCACGTTGAACATCTCGCCCACCGTTCTGAGGAAGGCGCGGGCCGTGCCGCTCCAGATCTTGCCCCGGCGGTGAATCAGGATGTTCTGCCGCCGCAGGTTGGCACTGTTGGCCAGGGGCACGGCCACCACCTGCCCCAGGGCGATCTCGGCCTTCACCGTGGAGTGGGGCAGCAGCGTCAGGCCGAGCCCGCAGAGCACCATCCGCTTGGCCGCTTCAATGGAGTCAAGCTCCATTGTAATATGAGGGACGAAGCCCTGGCTGGCCCACCACTGCTCCACCAGCGCCCAGTAGCCCGAGGCCCGGTCGGTGGTGATGAACGACTCCTGCGTCAGTTCGTCCAGCGACACCTCCGGCCGGCTGGCCACCGGGTGGCCGGGCGGCACCACCAGCAGGATCGGCTCCTCCGAAAGCGGGTAGGTGACGATCTCGGCGTGGCTGGGCAACGGCGCGTGAACCAGCCCCACCTGCACGGTGTCGTCCAGCACGAGCTGCTGCACCTGGTGCGAGCGCCCGGTGTGCACCAGCACCTCCACCGCCGGGTGCAGCGCCTTGAAACGGGTGAGGATCTCGGGAAGCAGGTAGGCCGAGGTGGTGAGGGCGGACCCGACCGAGAGCGTGCCGCCGGTGGCGTTCTGCAGGCCGAGCACCGCCTGGCGGGCCCGCTTGATGTCCTGCAGCACGCGCTCCGCGTGGGGCAGCAGGGCCCGGCCGGCGTCGGTCAGGCGCACGCCGCGCGGGCGGCGCTCGAACAGTTGCTGTCCCAGTTCCTTTTCGAGGGCCTGTATGCGGGCGGTCACGGAAGGCTGGGTAAGGAAGAGCCGCTCCGCCGCCCGGTTGAAGCTGCCGGTCTTCGCAATCCACCAGAAGGCCTCCAGGCCCTGCACATCCATGGTCTCACTTGCCCCCCGGCTTGCTTTTCGCGCACAGACTCACTACTACCATACCATAAAAGGATTCTATTTGGGCTGCAAACAAAACCTATGTGCGAGACCGATGCCTCATCTCCCCCTCCAGGGGGCACGAATACTAGCCAGTGGAGCAGGGATTTTCCCGCCCACGTGGTAAATCTTTTGTAGAGACCTTTAACAAAGTACCCTGGCGCCGCCCGCGCAGGGGCGCCCGACATGAAAGGTGGACGAGTCGCATGCCGCTGATGACAGTACGTGACATCGATGTGAAGGGCAAGCGCGTGTTCGTACGGGTCGACTTCAACGTGCCGCTCGAGGACGGACGCATCACCGATGACACCCGCATCCGGGCGGCGGTGCCGACCATCCGGTACCTGGTGGAAGAAGGGGCGATCGCGGTGCTCGCCTCGCACCTGGGGCGCCCCAAGGGCAAGCGGAACGAGGCGTACTCCCTGGCCCCCTGTGCCCGCAGGCTGTCCGAGCTGCTGGGCCGGGAGGTCGTGTTCGCCCCCGACTGCGTCGGCGAAGAGGTGGAGCAGCTGGTGGCCCGGCAGCAGCCGGGGTCCGTGGTGCTGCTGGAGAACCTGCGGT
Source organism: Symbiobacterium terraclitae (assembly GCF_017874315.1). Taxonomy (NCBI): domain Bacteria; kingdom Bacillati; phylum Bacillota; class Clostridia; order Eubacteriales; family Symbiobacteriaceae; genus Symbiobacterium; species Symbiobacterium terraclitae. Next base: position 18,216 of record NZ_JAGGLG010000046.1, read on the forward strand.
TCTACGCCGAGGAGGAGAAGAACGACCCCGAGTTCGCCGCCAGGCTGGCCCGTCTGGGCGAGGTGTACGTCAACGACGCCTTCGGCACCGCCCACCGGGCCCACGCCTCCACCCGCGGCGTCGCCGAGCACATGGCGGTCCGGGTGGCCGGCTTCCTGATGCAGAAGGAGGTCGACATCATGGGCAAGGCCCTGTCGGCCCCCGACCGGCCCTTCGTCGCGATCATCGGCGGCGCCAAGGTGTCGGACAAGATCATGGTCATCGAGAACCTGCTGACCAAGGTCGACCGGCTCATCATCGGCGGCGGTATGGCCAACACCTTCCTGCGGGCGAAGGGCTACGACACCGGCAAGTCGCTGGTGGAGGAGGACCGGGTGGAGACCGCCCGCCAGCTGCTCGAGCGGGGCGGCGACAAGATCCTGCTGCCTTCCGACCTCGTCGTGGCGGCCGAGTTCAAGGCGGACGCCGAGCAGCGGGTCGTCGCGGCCGACAGCATCCCTGCGGGCTGGATGGCCCTGGACATCGGCCCGGAGAGCGCCCGCCAGTTCGCCGAGGCGATCCGCGGGGCCCGGACCGTCGTGTGGAACGGCCCGATGGGCGTGTTCGAGATGGAGCCCTTCGCGCGCGGCACTTTTGCGGTGGCGCAGGCCATGGCTGACTGCGAGGGCGTGACCATCGTCGGCGGCGGCGACTCCGTGGCCGCAGTGGAGGCCGCCGGCCTCGCCGACCGGATGACGCACGTCTCCACGGGCGGCGGCGCCTCCCTGGAGTTCCTGGAGGGCAGGGAGCTCCCCGGCGTCGCCTGCCTGGCGACCAAGGCGTAGATGCGGTTTCTCGGGCGGCTCTTCGGGCGGCGGCAGGACGATTCACCAGCGGCCAGGTGGATGCGCCGGCGCACCCAGGCCGAGCCGGCAGAAGTGGTTCACGAGTACTTCAGCGCCGTGGTCGCCCACGACCTGGAGTGGATCCTGGCCACCCTGACGCCGGAACGGGCCCGCCTTTACAGCGGGCCCACCACCATGGACCGGCGGCGGCTCTCCGTGCGGGCGGCGCGCGTGACCGGCGTGTCGCCCGCTCCGGACGCGCCCGTGGCCCGGGTTCCCGGGTACGGCGAGCAGCTGGCGCTCCGCGTGGAGTACGAACTGGAGCTGGTCCCGCCCGAGGAGCGCCGCGACCCCAGCCTCGTGGAAGGGCCGCAGTGGGCGTACTTCCTGCTGGTGCGGGAGGGACCGGGCAAACCCTGGCTGATCGCCGACTGGGGCCGGTAGCCGGGGCTGATTTTCAGCAGAGGAGGAGCCAAGTGATGCGCACACCCGTGATTGCGGCAAACTGGAAGATGAACAAGACCCAGGCGGCGGCCCGGCAGTTCCTCGCTGACTTCCTGCCCCGCGTGGCCGGCCTCGAAGGTGTCGAGCTGATCATCTGCCCGCCGTTCACCGCCCTGGCCGCCGTGGCCGAGGGTCTGAGGGGCTCCCGGGTGGGGCTCGGGGCGCAGAACATGAGCGAGAAGGACCCCGGCGCCTACACCGGCGAGGTGGCGGGCGAGATGCTGGTCGAGGCGGGCTGCCGGTACGTGATCCTGGGCCACTCGGAGCGGCGCCACATTTACGGCGAGACCGACCAGCTGGTCGGTGCGAAGGTGCGGACCGCCGTGCGCCACGGCCTGATTCCCATCCTCTGCATCGGTGAGACGCTGGAGGAGCGCGAGGCCGGCAAGACCGACGCGGTCAACCGGCGGCAGCTGCTGGCCGGGCTGGAGGGGCTGACGGCCGGGGAGGTGGCCGGGGCGATCATCGCCTACGAGCCCGTCTGGGCGATCGGCACGGGGAAGAACTGCGACCCGGGCGAGGCGCAGCGGACCATCGCCGCAGTCCGCGCCATGGTGGCGGAGGCCTTCGGGGCCGACGCCGCGGCGCGGGTGCGGATCCAGTACGGCGGCTCTGTGAAGCCCGGCAACATCGGCAGCTACATGGCGCAGCCCGACATCGACGGCGCGCTGGTGGGCGGCGCGAGCCTCGACCCCGCTTCCTTCGCCGAGATCTGCGCGGCGGCGCGCTGAAGTGCGGCCGTGCGACGACACGAGACCCGCTGCAGGCGATGCAGCGGGTCTTTCGCGGTGCGCCCAGCATGGGCGCTGACTTGTTGGTGAAAGTCCAATACGGGCGAGGTGGCACCAGCCCGTTAGCCAAAGGCAAGGGCTGCC
>NZ_JAGGLG010000047.1 GCF_017874315.1 Symbiobacterium terraclitae
TGGGCAGCCCTTGCCTTTGGCTAACGGGCTGGTGCCACCTCGCCCGTATTGGACTTTCACCAACAAGTCAGCGCCCATGCTGGGCGCACCGCGCACGAGCCGCGGGCATAACCCCGCGGCTCCGACCCGCTACCCCGCCTTCACCATCCGCGCGATGAAGAACCCGTCCGTGCCGTGGACGTGCGGCAGGAGCTGCACGTACCCCTCCGCCCGGCCTTCCCGGGAGATCGTGGGCGGCAGGTGCGCCCAGATGTCGTCGAACCGGAACTCCGGGTGGTCGGCCACGAATGCCTCCACCAGCTCCTGGTTCTCCTTCGGCTGGATCGTACAGGTCGAGTAGACCAGCGCCCCGCCGGGCTTCAGGGCCTTCGCCGCCGACTCCAGGATCGCCCGCTGAATCGGCACCAGGGCCTCCACGTCCGCCGGGCTCTTCCGCCACCGGGCGTCGGGGCGGCGGGCCAGGGTGCCCAGGCCCGAGCAGGGCAGGTCGCAGAGGACGGCGTCGGCCCGGCCGGGCATGACGTCGCCGATCTGCCGGGCGTCCAGGCAGAGGCCCTCCACGATCGTCGCCCCGAGCCGGCGGGCGTTCTGCTCGATCAGGTCCACCTTGTGCGGGTGGATGTCCACGGCGATCACCCGGCCCTGGTTGCCCATCAGCTCCGCCAGGTGGGTGGCCTTCCCGCCGGGGGCCGCCGCCACGTCGATGACCGTCCAGCCGGGCTGCGGGTCCAGGACCGCCGCGACCAGCATGGAGGACTCGTCCTGCACCGTGATCAGCCCCTGCTTCATCGCCTTCAGCCGGTCCAGCCAGGAGGCCGACGTGAGGTCGCGGATGATCAGCCCCTGCGGCGAGTGGCGGGTGGGCTCGGTCCGCACCCCCTCCTCCGCCAGGGCCGCCGCCGCCTCTTCCCGGGTCGCCTTCAGCCGGTTGACCCGGACCGTCAGCGGCGGCACCTCGTTGCCCGCCTCCAGCAGGCGGACGGCCTCGCCCCGGCCGAAGCGCTGCAGCCACTCGGCGACGAGCCAGTCCGGATAGGAGTGTTTCACCGCCAGCGCCCGGACGGGCTCGGCCTCCTCGTCGGGCCACTCGAGCTCGGGCAGCCGGCGCAGCAGGTTGCGCAGCACGCCGTTGACGAACTTGGCCACCCCGGCGTGGCCGTACTGCTTGGCCAGCTCCACGGCCTCGTCGACGGCGGCCGAATCGGGGATGCGGTCCATGTAGAGGATCTGGTAGACGGCCTCCCGCAGGATGTTGCGCACCCACGGGTCCATCTGCTCCAGGGGCCGGGAGGCCACCTGGCTGATGGCCCAGTCGAGCGTGGCCCGCCGGCGGGTGACGCCGTAGGCCAGCTCGGTGGCCAGGGCGCGCTCACGTCCCTCCAGCCCGCTGCCGGAGAGGTGATGGTCGAGGGCGAGATTGGCGTAGGCCGCCTTGACGTCGACGTCGCGCAGGGCGCGCAGCGCCGCCTCGCGGCCGGTGCGCGGGGGCTTGGGCTTGGGACGCGGCATGGGTTCGCCTCCAGTGAATGGTACTGACTCCCCGGAAAGTGTACCGCAAGCAGGGTGATCATGGCAAACCTCCACCTGCGCGCCGCCGGCATCGACGAGCGGCTCATCCCGCGGAGCGGCAGGACGAGCACCCGTCAGCCGTTTTCGCTACCCGCGGCGGTGGAAGGCGGCGAGTCGTGGGCAGCCCGCGCGCAGTGACCGTACGCCGAGGCCAAACGATGCGAAAGGGACCGTTGCCAGCGCTCGGGGGGCGCGGCCGAGTGAGGGGAGACAACAAGCAGCGTTCACCGCGTCGCCGCGGTGTGAGGGGAGACCACTGGCGACAGGGGAAGCAACTGGAAGCGGTCGCTGGGCGTGGAAGCGCCGTCACCAGGAGTTGGGGTACCCCAGCCCGACCTCGTGGTTGGCCGGCAGCGGCAGGGCATGAGACGTATACCCGAGGTCGTAGATGATCGACCCGTCGGACTCCTGGGCCATCGCGCCCCGGTCCAGCACGTAGGCCAACAGCTCCGAGGCGAACTCGTAGTGGAACCGGTCGAGCGCCGAGGTCACCTGCGGAATGCCGGCGACCTCCAGCCGCGCGTCGACGATGGCGGTGGCGGAGTCATACCGGATCACGGCCCCGCCCGCATCCCGCCCGCCGATCTCGATCGCCAGGTGCTCCTCGTTGCCTTCGACCGCCTTGACGTGGAAGGAGACTGGGACTCGGTTGATGGTAACCACCTCCGCAGGGACTGTGGGCCTAGGATTCCCGGCGGCGGGTACGGTCAACCGGTGGATGCCCCCAGCAACGTCCTGAGCACCTGTCACCACGTGCCGGTTGACCGGCGGCCTGTCCCGGAAGGCAGCCCGCCTTGGCGCAGCTGCCGGGGCTGTCGCCGGCACAGAAAAGCGTGGCGCACAGCCGTGCGCCACGCACCGGTCCTCTACGGTTCGGATCCCAGCAGCCTACTCGTCCGACGCCATGCTGCGCAGGAAGAACAGCCGCACCAGGCTCATGACCGCAGCGGCCGCGCCGGCCACGTACGTGAGCGCGGCGGCGTTCAGCACCTTCCGGGCCCCCTCGACCTCCTGGCGGGTCATGTACCCGCCGGTCTCGAGGATCTCCACCGCCCGGCTGGAGGCGTTGTACTCCACCGGCAGGGTGATGAGGTAGAAGACGACCGCGCCCAGGAAGAGGAGAATGCCGAGGTCCATCAGCCACAGGCCCCCCTGGCCGCCGAAGAAGAACCCCAGGATGACCAGGAACGGGCCGAGGCCGTCCCCGATCCGGGCCACGGGCCAGATCAGGTTGCGGACCTGCAGCGGCGTGTAGGAGAGCTCGTGCTGGATCGCATGTCCCACCTCGTGGGCCGCCACGCCGATGGCGGCGATGGAGTTGCTGTGGTAGGTCGAGTCAGAGAGACGGACGACCCTTGCCTTCGGGTCGTAGTGGTCGGAGAGGTGGCCCCGCACCCGCTCGACGGGGACGTCGGTCAGCCCGTGGCGGTCGAGGATGTCACGGGCGACCTGCGCGGCCGTCACCCCCGACCGGGTACCCACCCGCGACCACTCGTTGAACGAGCTGCGCACGCGCGCCTGCGCCCAGATGACCATGATGATGGCCGGGAGCAGAAGCACATAGGTAGGATCAAATACCATCGGGTAGAATGGTAGCACGCCAGGACCCTCCCGTTATCTTGCCAGAGTTCGCCCGGCCGGGTGGCCAGGCTTCTTTTCTATTGAGACTATGCGCAGGGGTCTCCAGGTTCGCGCCGCCTGCAGATCATCCCGCAAACCGGGTGCCCACCCGAGCACCGCCGCCGTTCACGTAGGACCATGCGTCCATGCGGCCCTTCCCGGGCGGCTGCACCTCGCGCACCAGGAGGGCGCCGTCGCCGGTGGCCACGGCGAAGCCCACCCCCCGCACCAGTTCGACCACCGTGCCGGGTTCGGCTCCCGGCGGGTGGCCGGGCAGCAGGGAAGTGCGCCATATCTTAAGCATTCCCTTTGGACCCGTCGTGTAAGCACCGGGCCACGGGTTGAGCGCCCGGATCTGGTTGTGCAGGTCCTGCGCGGGACGGGACCAGTCGATCTGCTCGTCCTCCCGCTCCAGCTTGGCGGCGTAGGTCACGCCCTCCTCCGGCTGCGGGATGCGCGGCGCATCGCCGGCCTCGATCCGGCGCAGGGTCTCCACCAGCAGTTCGGCCCCGACCTCCGCCAGCCGGTCGTGGATCTCGCCACCCGTGGCGTCCGGGCCGATGGGCACCCGGGCCGTCAGGCAGACGTCGCCGGTATCCATGCCCTCGTCCATCCACATCGTGCAGACGCCGGTCTCGGTGTCGCCCGCCATGATCGCCCGCTGAATCGGCGCCGCACCCCGCCACCGGGGCAGCAGCGAGCCGTGCACGTTGATCGACCCCAGCGGGCTGATCTCCAGCGCCTCCTTGGAGAGGATCTGCCCGTAGGCTACCACCACCGTCAGGTCGGAGCCCAGCTCCTTCAGCTGGGCGACCACCTCCGGGCGGCGCAGGCGCCGCGGCTGGAAGACCGGCAGGCCGTGGGCCAGCCCGACCTCCTTCACCGGCGACGGGCGGAGCTTCCCGCCGCGGCCGGCCGGCTTGTCCGGCTGCGTCACCACGCCCACCACCGGGTAGCCGGCGGCGAGCAGCGCCTTCAGGGACGTGGCCGCAAACTCCGGGGTGCCCATGAAGAGGATCTTCAGCAAAACTACTCCCCCTTCGCGGCCCCCGCATCGGCCTTCGCAGCGGTGCGCCGACGGGTCCGCTTCGCGCCAGCGGCAGCCGCAGCGGGCTCGGCGGCCTGATCCGCGTCGGCGCCCGTCGCGGACGCCTCGCCAGCAACCTCCGCCTCGACGCCTGCCGCGGCGGCATCGGCGGCGCCGGCCTCGTCGGCTCGTTCAGCCTCCGCGCGCGCCTGCGCAGCCTCCTCCGCCTCCTCCTCACCCTGGGGAACGGGACGGAGGTCGGTGCACTTGTCGGTGTACAGGATGCCGTCCAGGTGGTCGATCTCGTGTTGGAAGATGCGGGCCAGCCAGCCCTCGGCGTCGATCCAGACCTTCTTGCCGGTCCGGTCCAGCGCCACGACCTGCACCTTCTCGTAGCGCCACACGTCGCCCACCATGCCGGGGATCGAGAGGCAGCCCTCCGTGCCCTGCACCCAGCCCTCGGCCTTGGTGATCTCGGGGTTGATCAGCTGGTAGAGCTGGCCCGACCCGTCCTGGGGGTCGACCACGATGATCCGCTTCGAGACCCCCACCTGCGGGGCGGCCAGGCCCACTCCGGGGGCGGCGTACATCGTCTCGGTCATGTCGTCCAGCAGCTTGCGCACCGCAGCGTTGATCTTCGTAACCGGCTTCGCCTTCTTGCGCAGGACCTCAGCCGGGTCTTTCACGATTTCCAGTATGGCCATGCTTCGTTACCCTCCGTCTACCTTACTCGAATCCATCTTACACGGGCGGGCCCGGGCCTGGCCCGACAGGTCGCTTCGCACTCCCCGGGGGCCGGCGCCCGCGCTCGGTCCTACAGGATACTCATGGGGTCCACATCCACCGACAGCGCGACCGACCGGGACTTCCGCCACGTCCCCCGACGGGCGGCGAACGCCGCACGGACCTCGGCCGTCATCGTCCCGATGTCGGTCCCTTTCAGCACCAGGTGGTGCCGGTACCGGCCCCGCAGCTTCGCCAGCGGCGCGGGCGCGGGGCCGAGGATCTGCCCGCTGAACCCCCCGCTGACCAACAGCTGGTGCACCGCCCGGGCCGTCTCGATCACCGCGGCCTCCTCCTCGCCCGAGAGGACCAGGTGGATCATGTGGGCGAAGGGCGGGTAGTCCAGCTGCTCCCGGAACTTCACCTCCTCGGCGAAGAACCGGTGGTAGTCGTGCTCCGCCGCCGCCAGCAACGACGCGTGGTCCGGCTGGTACGTCTGCACGATCACCCGCCCCGGCCGCTCGCCCCGGCCGGCCCGTCCCGCCACCTGGGTCACCAGCTGGAAGGTCCGCTCGGCCGCCCGGAAGTCGGGCAGGTTCAGGCTCGTGTCGGCCAGGACCACCCCCACCAGCGTGACGTCGGGGAAGTCCAGCCCCTTGGTGATCATCTGCGTGCCCACCAGCACGTCGACCTCGCGGTTCGCGAACCGCTTGAGGATGGCCGCGTGCGAGCCCTTCCGCCGGGTGGTGTCCACGTCCATGCGGGCCACCCTGGCGCCCGGGTAGAGCCTGCGCAGCTCCTCCTCCACCCGCTCGGTGCCCGCCCCCAGGTGCCGGATCGCCTTGGAGCCGCACTTGGGGCAGACCGTGGGCACCGGGGCCGTGTGGTCGCAGTAGTGGCAGGCCAGGTGGTCGTCGCCCAGGTGGTACGTCATGGCGACGGCGCAGCTGACGCACTGGATCGCCTCGCCGCAGGTCCGGCACAGGATGAATGTATTGTAACCCCTGCGGTTCAAGAAGAGAATCGCCTGCTCCCGGGCCGCGAGCGTCTGGTCCAGCGCCTCGACCAGCGCCCGGGAGAAGATCGACCGGTTGCCGGCCCTGAGCTCCTCCCGCATGTCCACCAGGGTGACGCTGGGCATGGGCCGGTCGTCGACCCGGTGGTCCAGCGAGACCAGCCGGTAGACCCCGGTCCGGGCCAGGTGGAACGACTCCAGTGCCGGCGTCGCCGACCCCAGCACCAGCAGCGCACCCTCGAGCCGGGCCCGCTCGGCCGCCACCTCCCGGGCGTGGTAGGCCGGCGGCGGCGACTCCTGCTTGTAGGACTGCTCGTGCTCCTCGTCGATGATGATGAGCCCCACGTTCTCGAAAGGCGCGAACACGGCTGACCGCGCGCCGACGACGATCGAGACCTCGCCCCGGCGGATCCGCTGCCACTCGTCGAACTTCTCCCCCGCCGACAGGGCGGAGTGGAGCACCGCGACCTCGCCGCCGAAGCGCGCCCGGAACCGCTGGATCATCTGCGGTGTCAGCGAGATCTCGGGCACGAGGCAGATGGCGTTCCGCCCCATCTCCCGCACCATGGCGATGGCCCTGAGGTAGAGCTCGGTCTTGCCGGAGCCGGTCACGCCGTGGATCAGCACCGGCTGCCGGAAGCCCGGCGGGGCGATCAGCTCCTGGCGGATGGAGTCCAGCGCCTGCTGCTGCTCGGGGGTGAGCACGGGCGGCGGCGTCGGGATGACCTGCTCGCCGGCGAAGGGATCGCGCCGGCGGGCCACCCGGCCTGCCACCAGCCACCCCTTCTCCAGGGCCACCTTGATCGGCCCGGCGATGGACTCGCCCAGGTCGGCCAGCACCTGCGCCCGCTCGGCCTCGCCCCCGACCCGCGCCATATAGGTGAGCAGCTCGGCCTGGCGGGGAGCCCGCCTGCCCAGCTGCTCCACCAGGGCCTCCACGTCGTCCACGTTCAGCCTGTAGCTGGTGATCGTGAGCGTGCGCACCTCCTGCCGGCGCGCCTCGGGCGGCAGCAGGAGCCGCAGCGCGGCGGGGAAGGTGGAGAGGTACCGGTCGGCCGTCCACCGGGCCAGCTGCACCAGCGGGGCCGGAATCGGCGGGATCTCGGGCAGGAGGCCGGCGATCTCCTTCAGGGCGACGCCCTCCGGCGCCCGCTCGGCCGGGCCCACGTAGAGGCCCACCATCCGCTGGTGGCCGAAGGGCACCCGCACCCACTGCCCGGGCTGCAGCCGCCCGGCCAGGCTGCGGGGCACGAGGTAGGTGAAGAGCTTGTCGGTCCCCTCAGCCGTCACGTCGACGGCGACCTGGGCGAACTCGGCGCCCGCTTCCACCCGCGGGCCGCCCGCGCCCATCCCATCCCGCTCACGCATCGCCGTGCGCCCCGCCCTCCAGCAGCGCCGCAGCACGGTCCAGGATGCGGTCGGCGACCTCCCGCTTGGTCATGAGGGGCAGCTCCTCGGCGCCGTCCGGCGTGACGAAGACGACCCGGTTGGTCTCGGTGCCGAAGCCCGCGCCCTCCGCCGTCACGTCGTTGGCCACGACGAAGTCGGCATGCTTGCTCACCAGCTTCTGCCGGGCGTTCTCCAGCAGGTGCTCCGTCTCGGCGGCAAAGGCGACGGTCACCTGGCCGGGGCGCTTGCGCCGCCCCAGCTCGGCGATGATGTCGGGGTTCTTCACCAGGGTGACCGTCAGCTCGTCGCCCGCCTTCTTGATCTTCTCCGGCGCCACGGTCGCGGGCCGGTAGTCGGCCGGCGCGGCCGCCGCCACGGTGATGTCCGCCGTCGGGAACTCGGCGAGGCAGGCCTCCAGCATCTGCAGGCAGGACTCGACGGCCACCACCCGGACCCCCTGCGGCGGCTCCAGGCTGGTGGGCCCGCTGACCAGCACCACCTCCGCCCCCCGGGCCGCAGCAGCCGCGGCGATGGCGTAACCCATCCGCCCGGTGGAGCGGTTGCCGATAAACCGGACCGGGTCGAAGGGCTCCCGGGTCGTACCGGCGGTCACCAGCACTCTGCGGCCCGCCAGGTCCCGGGTGCGCGCCCCGGCGCCCTCAGCACCCGCACAGCCAGCGCCCGGTGCGGGGTTTCCCCCCAGCAGCGCCAGCGCCCGCTCGACGATGGCCGCGGGCTCCGGCAGCCGGCCCTTGCCCATCAGCCCCGAGGCGAGGCGGCCCTCCTCGGGCTCCATGATCGTCCAGCCCAGGTCGGCCAGGATGCGCAGGTTCCGCTGCGTCAGGGGGTTGGCGTACATCTCCGCCTCCATCGCCGGCGCCAGCAGCACCGGGCAGCGCACGCCCAGCGCGGTGACGGTGATCCAGTCGCCCGCGTGGCCGCCGGCCAGCCGGGCGATGGTGTTGGCGGTGGCCGGGGCCACGATGAGCAGGTCGGCGCGGTGCGTCAGCGTCACGTGGTCCACGTGGCCGTGCACCTGCTCGCCCATCAGGTCGACCTTCACCGGATTGCCTGAGATGGCCTGGAACGTGAGCGGGGCCACCAGCCGGGTGGCCGCCTCCGTCATGAGCACATGGACCTCCGCGCCCAGCTTCACCAGCCGGGAGCAGATCTCCACCGCCTTGTAGGCGGCAATTCCGCCGCTGACCCCGAGCAGGACCGTCTTCCCTTGCAGCATCGCCGACCCTTCCTTTGCGGTCAACTTGCCGGAAACAGATCGAAGAGGGCGCCCGGGGCGGGCGCCCTCAACGGGCGGACAGGTAGGACTCAACCGAGCTGGGTGGGCTTGCCGCGCTCGAAGAAGAGCTTGCCGGCGCCCAACTCCTCCAGCGCTATGGTAACAGGCTTGTTGGACTGGGACTCGACCAGCTTCGGCTTGCCGTCCTGCAGGTCCCGCGCCCGGCGGGCCGCCAGGATCACAAGCGTGTACTTGGAGTCCACCAGATCCATCAGCTGATCAAGAGAGGGCTTGATCATTCTTCCGTGAGCGCTCCCTTCTCAAGCAGAGTCTGGATCAGCAAGGCCCCACCCCGCGCCGTGCGGGCCTTCTCGGCCGTGATGATGGCCCTCAGCTCCGCGACGGCCCGGTTGAGGTCGTCGTTGACGATCACGTAGTCGTAGGTGAGGCCCTCCCGGATCCACTCGGGGGCCTCGGCCAGACGCCGGGCGACCGCCTCCGGCGTCTCGGTACCCCGGGCGGCGATGCGCTGGCGCAGCGCCTCCAGCGAGGGCGGGAGGACGAACACGGAGACGGCGTCGGGGTAGTGCTCACGCACGGCCCTGGCGCCCACCCGGTCGATGTCCAGGATCACGTCCTGCCCCCGCGCCGTCACTTCCTCCACGTACGAGCGGGGGGTGCCGTAGTAGTTGCCGTAGACCTCGGCCCACTCCAGGAACTCGCCGGCGGCGATGCGGCGCTGGAACTCCTCGCGGGAGATGAAGTAATACTCCACGCCGTCCACCTCGCCGGGACGCTTGGGCCGGGTGGTGCAGGAGACCGAAAAGCGAATATCCGGATTTCCGGCCAGCAGGGCGCGGCAGATGGTGCCCTTCCCCACGGCCGACGGGCCCGTGACCACGATCAGGAGACCCCGTGGATTGCTGGGCATGGTTATGCTTCGCCCTCTTCTTCTGCGTCGTCGCTGATGCTGCTGGCTTCCTTGGCGGTGAGCCGGTTGGCCACGGTCTCGGGCTGAACGGCCGAGAGCACCACGTGGTCGGAGTCGGTGATGACGACCGCCCGCGTGCGCCGGCCGTATGTCGCATCGATCAGTGTTCCCTTGTCGCGCGCTTCGGAGATGATGCGCTTGATGGGGGCGGACTCCGGACTCACGATCGCAACGATCCGGTTCGCGGCAACGATGTTGCCAAAGCCGATGTTGACCAGCTTGATCTCTCCCACAGCCCGGGCCTCCCTCTTGCTTGCACCATTACTCGAGATTCTGTACCTGTTCCCTGATCTTCTCCAGCTCGCTCTTGGCCTCTACCACAGCCGCGGTGAGCACTGCGTCGTTGGCCTTGGAGCCGATGGTGTTGACCTCGCGCCCCAGCTCCTGCACCAGGAAGTCCAGCTTCCGGCCCACGGCCTCGTCGGACCGGAGCGCCTGCCGGAACTGGGCGATGTGGCTGGCCAGGCGCTGGGTCTCCTCGGTGATGTCCGCCCGGTCGGCGAACAGGGCGACCTCCTGGGCCAGCCGCTGCGGGTCCACCGGATTGGTGGGCGGCAGCAGCTCCTCCAGCCGGCGGGTCAGCCGCTGGCGGTACTCCTCGACGACCTCCGGCGCCCGGGCCGCCGCGGCGGCGCGGAAAGAGTCGATGCGGGCAATCCGCTGCTCCAGGTCGGCCGCCAGGGCCTCCCCCTCCCGCTCGCGCATCGCGATCAGCCGGGAGACCGCCTCGTCGAGGGCCGGTTCCATCACGGCCCAGATCTGCTCGTCGGTCACCGTCCCTTCCGAAACGGAGAGGACCTCGGGCAGTCTCGCCAGCGTATCGAGCGATATCTCCGGATTGCTCCCAATCTCTTCCGCTAGCTGCCTCAAAGCATTATAATACGCCAGGGCCAGGTTCTTGTCAACCTTTGCCTCCCTTGCCCCCGCCGAGGGTTCCCAGGCGACATATACCTCCAGCCGGCCGCGGTTCACCCGGCCGAGGATGCGCTTGCGGGCCGGGTCCTCCAGTGCGCTGAACTGGCGCGGCATGCGGAACACGACCTCGGAGAAGCGGTGGTTCACCGCCTTGATCTCCACCGTGATCTTGCCCGCCTCACCCTCGGCCTCGCCGCGGCCGAAACCGGTCATGCTGCGTACCAAACGCGTGGCGACCTCCTCTGCGGCGGGCACGCTGCCGCCCGCCGTTCTGTGTGAGACTTCATCAAGATCGGTTCGCTACTTCAAAAACCCCTTCCTCCTCAGCGTACCCAGGATTCTCCCCCGAAAGCCAGGAACCCCCTCCGCAGTCGCATTGCGGAGGGGGTCCGGCCTTCACGGCGTGGTCTCGACTCCCTGGCCGGGCGAGGTGGTGCCAGTCCCGCCGGCCCGGGTGCCCGGCGCCGGCATCCGGGTCGCGCCCGGAGTTGGCGCCCCGGGTGTCGGCGTGCCGGGTGTGGTCATGCCAGGCGTTCTCGTCCCGGGAGCGGTGGTTCCGGGAGCTGGCGTCCCCGGATTGGTCGTGCCGGGGGGCCGGGTGCCAGCCGGGGCGTTGGTGTTGAGCCTGCGGACGTCGGCCCCGGGGCCGGCCGAGGTCGCCCGCTGCGAGATGGCGGTCAGTTCGCCCATGAACTCCGTGATCGGGCGCCCGGAGCGCACGGCCGCCGTGATCTGGGCCAGACGGCTCCGGTCGTTTGCGTCGTTCACCACGCGGATGTCCGCCACCCGCGGGCAGGCGATGCGGATCCGCTCCACCGGGTTCAGCCGGTTGACGGCTGGCGAGCCGACCGCGCCGTACCGGGCCGCGGTCCCGGCGTTGGCACGGGTGCCTGCGGGCGTCCCGGTGCCCATCCGGGTCGCGGCGGCGCCGCCCGTGCCCGCAGCCGTGCGGTTGCCAACGGGCGCACCCGCGCCGGGAAGCGTGCCGGTGTCGGCGGTCCCGCCACCCACGTGCGTGCGGTTACCGGCGGCCGTTCCCGTACCCGCCATCGTGCGGTTGCCGGCTGTGGCCCCGGCGCCCGTGACCGTGCGGTTGCCCGGCGCGGTCGCTGCCCCCGCGCTCGTACCGCTGCCGTCGGCAGTCATCGGGGTGCCTGCGGCCGCGCCGATGCGGGTGTCGCCCAGGGTCGGATCCGTGCGGGGGGTCACGCCCGCCAGGGGCATGCCGTCATCGGTGCCCACGCCGGCGGCCGTGCCCGCCCCGGTCTGGGCATTGATGCCCGCCGCGATCCCGTTGCCGGTGCCCTGGCCCGCGCCGGTCGCCGCGCTGCCCGTGCGCGGGGCGGCAGGCGCAGGCGTGATCCGGGCCGTCCCGACGCCCGTGGTGCCGGTCACGGGGATGTTCTGGGACTCGCCGGGCAGGGCGACCAGGGCAACGTTGCCGATGATCAGGCCGTTGGCGGTGACGTTCCGGTTGATCCCGGTGACCGCACCGCCCCAGTAGGCGGCGGTGTCCACGGTGTTGCCCAGGGCCGCGGCGCACTGGTCGTTGTCGCCTGTGGTGGTGAAGACGGTGCTCTGGTTCAGTCGGTTCGCATTCTGCGGCTGGGCAGTACACCCGGCGGCCATGACCGCGGCCGCCGTGGCGAGGCCGAGCCACTTCGCAAGTGGTAAGCGCTTCACGGCCGATCTCCCTTCCTGCAGGACTTGCTGCGTGGCGTGCGCGGGCACGCCTGCATGCGCGACCTGCGGATAGGTTGACCGGAAACGGCGAACGCTATGCTTCCTCCTCGATGTGCACGCGTGCGCGCAGCGGCCGGCCGAACAGAATCAGGCGGCGGACGGCGACGATCACCTCGCCGGCGCTGGCCAGGAGCAGCACCACCAGCCACTGCCAGAGCTGAAGCGGCGCGGTGCCGAAGACTTTGGCCAGCGGCGGCCAGTAGACGGCCAGCAGCAGCGCGGTGACCGACGACGCCACGGCGGCGACGAGCCAGGGATTGGAAGAGAGCGGCGTCTCCCAGATCGCCCGCCGCTCGGAGCGGCAGTCGAACACGTGGATCAGCTGGGCGCAGACCAGGGTCGCCAGCGCCATGGTGCGGGCCGGGCCGAGGATCGCCGGGTCGTCGTACGGCGCCACCCCGGGCGTGCCCGGCAGGGCGAAGAAGGCGATGAGGAAGGCCGTGAGGGTGCCCAGGCCGATCAGCACCCCGCGCCCCAGCACCTTGATGCCCAGGCGGCGGGCGAAGACGCCCTCGTCGGGCCTGCGCGGCGGCCGGCGCATCACGTCGGGGTCTGTCGGGTCGACGCCCAGCGCCATCGCCGGCAGCCCGTCGGTGACGAGGTTGACGAACAGGATCTGGATCGGCAGGAGCGGCAGCGGCATGCGCATGATCGCGGCCAGGAACATCGTCAGGACCTCGCCGGTGTTGCAGGACAGGAGATAGCGGATGAACTTGCGGATGTTGTCGTAGATTCCCCGGCCTTCCTCCACGGCGGCGACGATCGTCGCGTAGTTGTCGTCGGCGAGGATCATGGCCGACGCCTCCTTCGTGACGTCGGTGCCCGTCCGGCCCATGGCGATGCCGATGTCGGCCTCCTTCACCGCCGGCGCGTCGTTGACCCCGTCGCCGGTCATCGCCACCACCTCGCCCAGCGCCTTGAGCGCCCGGACGATCTGCAGCTTGTGCTGCGGCGAGACCCGGGCGAAGACCCGGCACTCCTGCACCGCCTCGATGAGCTGCGAGTCGGTCATCCGGTCGAGGTCCCGCCCGGTCAGCGCCTGCCCGTTGGGCCCGACGATGCCCAGCTCCCGGGCCACGGCCAGGGCGGTGGCCGGGTGGTCGCCGGTGATCATCACCGTGCGGATGCCCGCCCGGCTGGCCTCCGCCACGGCCTTCTTCACCTCGGGCCGCGGCGGGTCGATCATGCCGAAGAGGCCCAGGAAGACCAGGTCCCGCTCCAGCAGCGCCGAGGCCTGGTCGGTGGTGAGTTCTCTCAGGTCCTCAAACCCCTGTCCCAGGGCGATCGGGTCCTCCCTCCGGGCCGGGAGCCCAGCCTCCTTGGCCGGCGCTTTCGCTCCCTTGGCCGGCGCCACAGCACCCGTGGCGGGCGCGCTTGCTCCCATAGCCGGGGCTCCCGTACCCGTGGCCGGCGCGCTTGCTCCCATGCCCGGCGCTCCCGTACCCGTGGCAGGCGCGCTTGCTCCCATGGCCGGCGCTCCCGTACCCGTGGCAGGCGCGCTTGCTCCGGGGGCTCCCGTACCCGTGGCAGGCGCCCCCGCTCCCTTGGCCAGCGGCCGGGGGCGGAAGGCGACGGCCAGGACCCGCAGGGCCTCGTCGGCCATGCGCTGGTTCTCGTCGAGGATCGCCTGGCGGTCCTCGTCGGTGAGGGGCACGATCCGCCCGTCCCGAAGGATGTGGGTGGAGAGCTCGAGGATCACGTCCGGCGCGCCCTTGACGTGCACCGTGACGCCGCCGGCCTCGTCGGCGGTGAGCACGCTCATCCGCCGCCGCTCCGACTCGAAGGGGACCTCGAGGAGCCGCGGGCACCGGTCGTGCAGGACGGCCAGGCGGTAGCCGCCCTTCTGCGCCGCCACGACCAGCGCGCCCTCCGTGGGGTCGCCCTGGATGGCGTACTCACCCTTCGCCGCTGCCCCGGCGACAGGTCGACTGAGCATCCCCGCTGCGCCCGGGCCGCCGCGGCCGCCCTTCCGCCTGCTGCGCCGGCTGGGTGCGACCTGGACCAGCCGGGCGTTGGAGCAGAGGGCCGCCGACTTCAGCGCCTGGGCCAGGTCGGGCTCCTCCTGCGCGCTCACGGGGACGTCCCCCCGGAGGAACTCGCCCGCCGGGCGGTAGCCGTCGCCGGTCACGACGTAGCGCCGGCCGCCCGCCCAGGCGGCCCGCACCATCATCTCGTTCTTGGTGAGGGTGCCGGTCTTGTCCGAGCA
Source organism: Symbiobacterium terraclitae (assembly GCF_017874315.1). Classification (NCBI taxonomy): domain Bacteria; kingdom Bacillati; phylum Bacillota; class Clostridia; order Eubacteriales; family Symbiobacteriaceae; genus Symbiobacterium; species Symbiobacterium terraclitae. The sequence goes on from NZ_JAGGLG010000047.1 coordinate 14,436, forward strand.
GATGACGGTGGCGCAGCCCAGGGTCTCCACCGCCTGGAGCTTCCGGACGATCGCGTTGCGCCGGATCATCCGCTGCACGCCGAGGGCGAGGGCGACGGTGACGATGGCCGGCAGCCCCTCGGGGATGGCGGCCACGGCCAGCGACACGCCCGCCAGGAAGAGCTGCGAGAGCCCGGAGCGGGTCAGCGCCTCCTCCCGCAGCAGGCCGGCCAGCACCACGATGGCGCAGACCGCCAGGCAGGCCGCCACCAGCCACTTGCCCAGCTGGGCCAGCCGCTTCTGCAGCGGCGTCTCCTCCTCGCCCACCTCCTGGATGAGGTTGGCGATGCGGCCCATCTCGGTCTGCATGCCGGTGGCGACCACGATGGCGGTCCCCCGGCCCCGGGTGGCGGTGGTGCCCATGTAGAGCATGTTGCGCCGGTCGCCCAGGGGGGCGTCGGGCCCGCCGGTCCAGGCCGCCGACTTGCGCACCGGCAGCGACTCCCCGGTGAGCGCCGACTCCTCCACCTCCAGGCCGGTCGCCTCCACCAGGCGGGCGTCCGCCGGGATGCGGTCGCCCGCCTCCAGCAGCACCAGGTCGCCGGGCACGAGGTCGCGCGCGGCGACCGTCATCTCCTGACCACCGCGCCGGACGCGGGCCGTGGGCGCCGTCAGGTCTTTCAGCGCCTCGAGTGAACGCTCAGCCCGGAACTCCTGCACGAAGCCGAGCACGGCGTTCAGGATCACGATCACGACGATGGTGATGGCATCCGCCGTCTCGCCCATGCCGTAGGAGATGGCGGTCGCCACCAGGAGCACGACGACCATGAAATCCTGAAACTGCGCCAGCAGGATGCGCCACCAGGGGACCCGGGGCGCCCCCGCCAGCAGGTTGGGGCCGAACTCGTCCAACCGCCGCCGGCACTCCATCTCGGAGAGGCCGGCGGCCGCGTCGCTTCCGAGGGCGGCAGAGACCTCGTCCGCCCCCATCTGGTGCCAGGGTTTCGACATGCGGGCTTCACCTCTGTCCAACCGTACGCTGGAGGACAGAGGGGTAGACCGGGCGCGCGGACAACCGCGCCTACCCCGGCCACGCGGCCGGGGTAGGCGGCCTAGCGCCTGCTCAACAGTCGTGAGAGCAGCCCGCGCCTTGCACCGTCAAAATCCAGCCGGATCACCGGCCCGGGGCGGTCCAGCACCGAGTTCGTGTGCCGGACGGGGATCTGCTCCGCATCCGAGCAGCCGAACGTGTCGCCGTCGTTCATTACGGGCCCGTGGGTGCAGAGGTAGTAGGCTGCGTCAAAGACCCTCCCGACCAGGTCAAACGGCTGCATGCGGCTCGAACTGCCCTCCACCTCCCGCACGCCAAACGCGTCAAGGCCGGAGGTCACCACGAACTGCTTGTCGGCGTCTCGCATCAGGATGAAGTTGACCCACAGCTGGAGCGGCAGGTCGTCCGTGGACGCCCCGGCCGCGTGCTCCCGGAAGTACTCGGCCGGCTGGATGACCCCCAGCGGCCCCCAGAGGACGGCCAGCGCGTCAGCAGCCTCGCTCAGCGCCGCGACAAAGTCAGTGAGCAGGAGGTGGCGGCGGATCGGGTCGCCCCAATCCCCCTGGAAGGCGACGATCAGATGGGCCCGATGCTGCCTGCAGACCTCAGTACCCTCGGGCCAGAACGCGTTCCGTGCGCAGGCGGCCTCCCACGCGGCCTGCGGGACCGGACCGGGGATCAGGCCCATCTTCACCGACTGGCCGTTCACGGTGAAGATGCGGCTGTCATCCGCCTGCCCCTCGACCGGGCCATCCCACCGCACGTGGTAGCGCTCTCCACAGCGGCTCTCCAGGCAGCTGGCGATGGCTTCCGGGTCTGGCATGGCCGGCTCACGCAGGAGCACCATGACGACGAGCGGTCGGTTGCGGCGATCCATTCCGGCACCTCCCAAGGGACCACTACCTGCCGAACAACCGTGACAGCAACCCGCGCCTTCCGGCGTCAAAATCGATCCGGATCACCGGACCGGGACGGTCCAGGACCGAGTCGGTGTGCCGGACGGGGATCCGCTCCCTCGCCGACCCGCCGACCGTGTCGCCGTCCTTCAGAACGGGGCCGTGGGTGCAGAGGTAGTGGGCGACGCAAAGGAGCCTGTCAAACAGTTCGTCCGGCTTCAGGCGGGCCGAACCGACCTCCACCTCCATCACCCCGAAGGCGTCCAGGCCAGTGGTCACCATGAAGAACTTGCCTTCATGCCTGACCGGCTCGAAGTCCACCCACAGCGGCAGCGGAAGGCTGTCCTCGGACGCCTTGGAAGCCAGCTCCCGGAAGAGTTCAGCCGACCGCAGCGCTCCGTGCCGCCCCCACAGGATCCCCAGCCCGTCCACCGCCTCGCTCACGGCGGCGACGAAGTCTGTGAACAGCAGGTGGCGGTCGATGGGGTCATCCTGATCCCACATGAGGCTGATGATCAGGTGGGCCCGGTGCTGCCGGAGGACCTTCGCAGCCTGGGGCCAGTACCGGTGGTTTGCGCAGCCCTCCTCCCAGTCGCCCGGCGGGATGGGCGCGCGCATCAGGGCGACGACGACCTGCCGGCCGTTCAAGGAGTAGAAGCGGGTGCCGTCCGCGGCCTCGTCCCACCTCAGCTCGTAGCGGCAGCTGGAGCGGGCCCTCAGGCGGGCGGCGACGGCTTTGGGGTCCGGCTCCACCGGTTCACGCAGGAACATCATGGCCATCAGCGGAGAGTTCTGCTTGTCCATTCAAGTACCTCCGGATCAGTTTCCTCTCACTTCTCGATCTGTTTCGTGAATTCCTTTTCTACCCTGACATTTCAACGTCGCACACACAGACGGAATCACACAAGAAAAAGGGACCGCCAGCGGTCCCTTTTCAGGTTGCAGACAAAGGCGCCTCTGGTGGCCGCAGGTCGGCTCACGAGAGGCGCTTGGTGGTATGTAGTGCCAGATAAAGGACCGGCTAAGCCTCTTTGGAGTGTTGTCGAGCGGTGA